>JAKARU010000002.1 GCA_021819225.1 Thermoplasmata archaeon | reverse complement strand
CCATATTTTACTTCGTTAAAAAAATTCCAGATAATATCTTTCAACTCAATCCATTTCCTCGCTATTTAAACCAGTAGAAGTTTAATATCATTAGGATTTAATTATCCCTCGATTGAAATGGGCAAGTCAGAAAGAGAAGTTTATATGGTCTCTGGAGGCGTTACTAAATTCACCAAAGCCTCTCCAGATATGGATTTCAGGTTGAGGGTAAAAAAAGCCTTTGACTATGCAATGAATGACGTTGGAATGGATCTCAAGGATATCGATGGCTCGGTTGCATCGTATTTCTCAGATCATTTCCAGAGACAGTTGATGTCGGGAATAATGGTTCAGGATTATCTTGGGCTCACGCCAAAACCAAGCAAAAGGGTTGAAGGCGGCGGAGCTACCGGCGGTCTGGCATTTCAGACTGGCGTGAACGAGATAGCGTCCGGAAGGATGGATACTTGTGCAGTTTATGGATTTGAGACAATGTCCCATGTCAATACATGGAAGGGAAATGAATTCATTGCACTTGCAAGTGATACAAATTTCGACTATCCTGTAGGTGGTTTCTATACAGGTTATTATGCAATGATGGCTGTCAGGTATATGCATGAGTTTGGGGCAACACCTGAACAGCTGGCGATGGTTTCAGTAAAAAATCACAAGAATGCTATGCACAATCCCTATGCCCAGAGTCCGATGAATTTGACTGTGGAGGATGTGAGAAAATCTCCTATGGTTTCATATCCATTGACAAGACTTGATGTTTGCACAATGTCAGATGGTGCCGCTGTAGCGATTCTTGCCTCCAAGGAGAAGGCATTTGAGCTGTGTGATAATCCTGTGCTTATAAAGGGAATTGGAACTGGAACCGACACAATGAGACTTTCCGACAGGCCTTTTGGAAAGGTTCCTCTTCTTCCGCACGAAAAGGAGAATGACTACAAGAATCTTAAATATCCAGGAGTTCACTCATTCAGGGCAGGTAGAACTGCAGCAATTGAAGCCTATAAGAATGCTGGAATAACGGACCCATTGAAGCAAATAGATCTGGTAGAATTGCATGATGCATATACGTCTTCCGAAATCCAGACTTATGAAGATCTTGGGTTATGCAAGTATGGAGAAGGGGCAAAATTCGTGGAATCCGGGAAGGCGGACCTGAAAGGGGAATTACCTGTCAATCCTTCTGGTGGACTCCTTGCCTGTGGCCACCCTGTTGGTGCAACAGGAATCATGCAGAGTGTATTCATGTTCTGGCAGCTTCAGCATAAAATCGACAAGCACTTCAAGGACAAGGCCCTGCAGGTCAAGGACGCTAAGACTGGTCTTATACACAGTCACGCGGGTACAGGAACATATGTTACGGTGTCAATAATGGAGGCGGTGTAAATGACAATTGACTATAACGCAAAAATGGAAGAGAAGCAGGATGTAACTCAGGTTTATAACACTGATCCGCTCATCGTGAGATCACATTATGAAATTGATTACATCCATAGCTATGCCCAGGATTCCGAATTTTTCCGTGCCCTGGGAAAGAAAAAGTTAATGGGTTCTAAATGTAAAAAGTGCGGATATACCTATGCAACCCCAAGGGGACATTGCATGATGTGTGGGAGCGAGACTGAGTGGCATGAGCTTCCAGGTGAAGGAAGAATACATACATTTACGACATGTTATTTCGGGAGTGAAGCATTCCTTGATCAAACGCCATTCCACCTTATAATGGTAGAATTTGAGGGCGTTGACTCACTTTTCATGTCAAGAATAATCGGAGTCTCGGCAGAGGATTTGAAGGTAGGTATGAAAGTCAGGGCAAAATTTAAGAGAAATCTTGAATTCAGTCCAACGGACGTTTATTTCGTACCGGTTAAAGAAAATGAATGAATCAAAGAAAAACCCAAATTTTTTTTCTAACAGTGACAGGCAGGTATTCTTAATTAAATTGCAGAACCAGCTGGATATGGGGGCACTGCTTTCCAGATATAGCAGAACCTCCAAACTTGATATAAGAGAGGTATTCTATAAGGAATTTGAAAGCAATGAACAACGAGGAAGGGATTTCTATGAGAGGGTGTTTCTTGAATATGGCGATGAATCTGTTGCTGAACTTGTAAACATACATCTGGCCGTTCAGGATATATCAAACCTTCTTGTCAAGGAAATAGAAGAAACAAGAATAGGTGCATCCTATATTGAAAAATCTTCTCGATATGTAAAGTATGATGTAAAACATGATGGTAAGTTTCTTTATCTTTCATTTGAAAAGACCGGAATAAATGGGATATTTCAAAACGAGTACGAAAATCTTATGGATGATATGTTTTCGTATTATTCCCGGTCTCTTCCGTTAGTTATCGAAATAGTAAGGAGGGAAAACCCTTTTGAATCAATATCCAGTGATAAATCTGAGCATAATCTGAAGGCATATGAAACAGCTGTCAGATCCAGGGCCCTGGATGATATTCGCGCTATACTGCCTGTGGCTACCATTACAAATGTTGGGATATCATCAAATGCAAGAACAATAGTAGGAATCATCCAAAAATTAGAGAGTTCAGGTCTAAATGAGGCAAAAGCCATCGCCGATATGATATATGAGGAAATGCAACCCGAATTTGGGGAAATAATAAAGTCCGCCAAAAACGTACACGGGAAATCTCATGTGGAATACCTGGAAGGAACGAGAAATCTAGGCAAGAATTTACCATTCACCCATAAATTTTCTGAGGATGTGGTACTTCTGAACTACAATCAATATACCGCAGGTAGTATCAATGAATTTTTCCAGGGAAGCAAGGATAACACCGACGAAGAAAATATAAAAATAATACAGTCAATTTCTGAACAGAGACGAAACAGAAGGGACAAGATACCGAGACAGTTCGAGTTCATAGACCTCATTTATTCCCTGCGGATGAACTACGGCGCGTTCAGGGAATTCCAGCGACACAGAATGTTCTCTATTCTAAGGGGGAACCTGGATCCGGAAATGGGTCACGAAATTCCCGAATATATCATGAAAAGCCCGGATCTTTCAAACGAATTCTCTTCGCTCTGTAAAAGGTCTGCAACTCTTTTTAAGAAGATTGCTGAGTCAGGGCAGCCAAACGAGGCACAGTATGTACTTCCTTTTGCGACCCTTTATAACATAAAGGTCAGCGGAAACCTTAGGGAACTTGTTTATTTTTCTGAACTGAGAAGTACTCCTCAGGCCCATCCTGACCTCAGGAAGATTGCAATATCCATGGCAGATGAATTTATCAGGAGGGAAGGTCGATATTCATCCCTATTCAAGTTCATTGACAGGAATAACTACCACCTCGGAAGATTCAGTCAGGAAGCGACTAAAGAGAAAAAAATTGAAAATCTTAAAAAAAAGTAGGCATTATTCAATCTCCCCACATCATTTAAACTGAAAAGTTTATATTGAAGAACAAATTTACCTGTTGATTAGGAGGAAATAAATATGTTAGGAGGTCAAATGCCTATATTCATACTGAAAGAAGGCACTAGTAGAGAACAGGGAAAGAATGCTCAGAGATCAAACATTGAGGCAGCTAAAGCAATTGCTGACGCAGTCAGGACTACACTCGGTCCTAAGGGAATGGATAAAATGCTTGTCGATTCAATTGGGGACATCATAATCTCCAATGACGGTGCAACCATTCTTAAGGAAATGGACGTGGATCATCCCACGGCCAAGATGATTGTGGAAGTCGCAAAGTCACAGGACACAGCTGTCGGTGATGGAACGACCACATCAGTTGTGCTGGCTGGGGAATTTCTCAAGCAGGCAGAGGAGCTTCTGGATCAGGGAGTCCATCCAACTGTTATTGCGAATGGATACAGGCTCGCTGTTAATGAAGCTAAAAAACAGCTCGAGAAGATTGCCAAGGATGCCTCTGATGATGCAACGCTTGAAAAGATCGCAAGGACAGCTCTTTCTGGCAAGAACATAGGTCTGGGTGGAGACCTCTTATATAAACTCATTGTGAAGGCAATAAATTCTGTCGCTGAGGAGAGAGACGGAAAGGTGAGGGTTGATCCATCAAATATTAAGATAGACAAGAAAAATGGTGGCAGCGTCAACGAGACAGAATTAATTGAGGGAATCGTAATAGACAAGGAGAAGGTACACTCCAAGATGGCAGACTCTGTTAAGAATGCAAAAATAGCACTGATAGATTCGGCCCTGGAAATAAAGAAGACTGAAATTGAAGCAAAAGTTCAGATTTCCGATCCTTCCAAGATACAGGACTTCCTTGATCAGGAAGTTGACACCTTCAAGGATATGGTATCCAAGATAAAGAAGAGCGGGGCAAATGTGGTTCTGTGCCAGAAGGGAATTGACGATATCGCACAGCACTACCTGGCAAAGGAAGGCATTTATGGAGTCAGAAGAGTCAAGAAGAGTGACATGGAGAAACTCGCAAAGGCAACAGGTGCCAGAATCGTAACAAACCTTGATGACCTGAATGCAAGTGCGCTTGGAAGCGCAAAAAGTGTTGAGGAGAGGAAGATCGGGGAAGACAGGATGACCTTTGTTACTGGATGCAAGAATCCGAAGGCTGTCAGTATTCTCATTCGAGGCGGAACCGAGCATGTTGTATCAGAGATTGAGAGGGCTCTTAACGATGCAATCAGAGTTGTGGCCATAACAAAGGAAGATGGGAAGGTTCTGCCAGGTGGAGGAGCAGTTGAAGCTGAGCTCTCGCTGAGAATAAGGGAATATGCGACTACCGTTGGTGGAAGAGAGCAGCTGGCAATTGAGTCTTTTGCCCGGGCCCTTGAAATAATACCCAGAACACTTGCCGAAAACGCGGGCATGGATCCCATTAACACCCTGATCCAGCTGAAAGCAGAACATGAGCACTCAAAAAAGACCTTTGGAATCAATTTCAATGATAATACTGTCTCTGACATGTTTGATCTTGGAGTATATGAGCCACTGAAGGTCAAGAAGCATGCCCTTGAGAGTGCAGTCGAAGTGGCAACAATGATATTGAGGATAGACGATGTGGTTGCCTCAAAGAAGAGCGGGCCATCACCCAATCCTGAAGGCGGAATGGGTGGCATGGGCGGTATGGGCGGAATGCCTCCATACTGAACAAAATTTTTTTCTCCATTTATACCGTAAAACATTATTTATTTGTTAATGCCATTATGTCCTTGGTGACATATTGAATCTTTATGAATATATGGGAAAACAGATATTCAGGAGCTATGGAATACCTGTTCCTGGAGGATATGTAGTCGAGAATGTATCAGAGGTCAAGCCCTTTGAAAAACCTGTTGTTGTAAAATCTCAGATTCTTCTTGGAGGAAGAGGTAAATCTGGAGGCATAAAATTTGCAAAGTCCCAGCAGGAATTGACTCAGGGAGTTAATGAACTGCTTGGATCCAAGATAAGGGATCTGAAAGTTACAAAGGTTCTGATAGAGGACATGATCAAGATAAAGAAGGAAATGTATGTAAGTATTGCACTGGACAGGACTGCCAGAGCGCCTGTATTCATTGCAAGTACAGAAGGCGGTGTAGAAATAGAATCTGTGTCTCATGACAAGATTTTTACAAGGCACATAGATCCAATTCTTGGATATTCAGATTTCATTGGAAGGGAAGCAGTAACATTCATGAAACTAGACCCTGATATAGGCAAGCAGTTTATGCAGATTCTTCCTGCTCTTTACAGGATTTTCAATGAGGAAGACTGTGAACTTGTGGAAATAAACCCTCTCGTCATAACTGAGGAAGGGAAATTGATTGCTGCCGATTCAAAGGTCATCATAGATAGTGATTCTCTGTACAGGCACAAAGACTTTTCCGTAACTGATCCTGAAAAGACGCCACTCGAACTTGAGGCACAGTCAAAGGGATATGCATTCATCGAGCTTGACGGAAACATAGGTGTTATTGCGAATGGAGCTGGTCTTACAATGGCCACGCTGGATGCACTTACCCTTCATAAGGGAAAACCTAGAAATTTCCTGGATCTTGGAGGAACGGATAATTCCGATATAGTTGCGAATGCTTTTGATCTTGTTCTGAAGGCAAAACCCACAGCAATCCTGGTCAATATATTTGGTGGAGTTACTAAGTGCGATACAGTTGCCAATGGAATTGTGATGGCAAAGAATAAGTTTTCAATAAAACAGCCAATTGTCGTAAGACTCAGTGGGGTCAGGGATGAGGAAGGACGAAAGATCCTGAAGGATAACGGAGTCGATTCCTATCCTACAATGATGGAAGCAATTGAAAGAGTTGTGAAGGTAGCAGGAGGTAATTAAAATGAGTGTTTATGTGAATGAAAAAACAAAGGTAATAGTTCAGGGAATAACAGGTCATCAGGGGTCATTTCACACTGGAGAAATGATAGCCTACGGCACAAAAGTGGTTGCAGGAATTTCTCCAACAAAGGCTGGGACAAAATTCATGGACAAGGTTCCAATCGTGGCATCGGTCAGGGATTCACTCGTGTTTGAGCCGGATGCAACTATGATCAGTGTTCCTGCTCCATTTGTAAAGGATGCTGCATTCGAGGCAATCGATGGAGGCCTCAAGATAATATATATTCTCACGGAACACGTCCCGTTCCACGATTCACTTGAGATAGTTTTGAATGCTAAGAGAAAGGGCGCAGTTGTTTTTGGACCAAACGGACCGGGAATAACATCTGTTGGTAGGTGTAAGATAGGAATAATGCCAAACAAGATATTCAAGAAGGGAAACGTTGCCATTGCGTCAAGAAGTGGGACTCTCACCTATGAAATAGTTGACGCCGTGACAAAAAGTGGAAGGGGAGAGAGCACTGTTATAGGTCTTGGAGGAGATCCGGTTGTGGGCCTGAACTATATTGATGTCCTTGAACAGTTTGAGAAGGATCCTGACACTGAGCAGATTGTTCTTGTAGGTGAAATTGGAGGA
This sequence comes from Thermoplasmata archaeon, assembly GCA_021819225.1. The sequence continues at coordinate 23,005 of JAKARU010000002.1, read as the reverse complement.
AGCAACGAAGAGCTTGCAGCACAGTACATAAAAAAGCACGTTTCAAAGAAAGTGGTTGCATATATAACAGGAAGAAGTGCCCCACCTGGAAAGAGGATGGGCCATGCCGGGGCCATTATTGAGAAGGGCGTGGGTACAGCTGAATCCAAGATAAAGGCCTTCAATGAAGCAGGAGTGAAGGTTGCTGATTACCCGGATGATGTACCGGGACTTCTGGAGTAGAGGATCCATGTTCAAGAAGGACCTGATTTCGATAAGAGATCTCGGGGATGATTTTCCCGAGGTAATAAACCTTGCACTCAGGCTTAAGAGGGATCGGTACAGGAAAAGGGAATCAGTGAAGGGGAGATCCATAGGGATGATATTTGAAAAATCGTCAACAAGGACGAGAGTCTCACTTGAGACCGCTGTTTTCCAGCTGGGAGGACATGGGATATTCCTGAATCCAAACGATATGCAGATGGGAAGGGGAGAAACGGTATCAGACACTGCCCATGTTCTTTCAGGGATGCTTGACCTTATAACATACCGGGCATTCAGCCATGAGAACGTCCTGTTACTTGCCAGGAATTCTTCAGTTCCAGTCATTAATGCACTCGACGATAAGGAACACCCCCTGCAGCTGATTGCTGATTACCTGACAATAGCAGAGAGGAAGAACAGGATATCAGGACTTAAGTTTGCATACGTCGGTGATGGGAACAACATGGCGAATTCAATCATGCTTGCATCAGCCATGGCAGGGAGTGACGTCTCCATTGCAACGCCAAAAGGTTATGACCCGGCAAAAGAGTATGTCGAATCTGCCAGGGAAATTGCTAAGGAGATGGGAACGAAGGTTGAACTTACTAATGATCCGGTGACTGCGGTTACAGATGCTGATATTGTGTATACAGATGTATGGGTATCAATGGGTGAGGAGAAGCAGCGTGAAGAAAAGGAGAAGGCATTCAGAGCATTTCAGATAAATTCGAACCTGGTTCAACATGCTAAAAAGGACTTCATATTCATGCACTGCCTCCCTGCTCACAGGGGAATGGAGGTCACTGATGAAGTTGCAGACAGCATAAACAGTGTTATCTTCCAGGAAGCTGAAAACAGGCTACACAGCGCTAAGGCAGCAATAGTATATTTGCTCGAAAACTGAATCCATATACAAATTTTTTTCACAAATTTATTTTTTATAAATTTACAGCTGAAGTTAAATGTTCATAAGTCTATCATTTTTTCAATCTACTTCCAGATGTACACATTAACAGGATGATCAAGCAAATGGAATAATTCTTAAAATATATCCTATTGTATCGGATTGTAATGGATCTTTCCTCTCTCCCCATACATAATCCTGTAGGACATTGCGCCTAGAATACCACCAAAAACAGGTCCTATCCAGTATATCCACTGATAGTACTGCCCCTGGAAGAGTATGCCAGACAGGAGGGCAGGGCCGAAGGATCTTGCAGGATTCATTGATCCACCGCTTACCGTGGCAAGAAGGAATATCATTATTGTTACGTATATTCCGATGACAATTCCAATTATTTCTTTGCTTTCTGTCCTTGATGTTACTCCCATAATCGTCCAGAGGAAAAAGAATGTCATTATGAACTCTCCTGCAAGTGCAACCCATGGACCCCTGGGTCCGGGGACGGTAGAGCCGAACAGAACTGAATTTGCCACTCCGTATCCATACAGGAAACCAACAGTCGCAGAAGCGATTGCAGCCCCAAGGAGCTGTGCAATTATATATGGTATTACATACTTCCCGGGAAATCGACCGGCGAAGAACATTGATAATGTAACTGCAGGATTCACGTGTCCTCCTGATATCCCTGCCGAACTCATGATTCCAATTGATATTCCAAGCCCGAATGTTATGGACAGGAAGAACAGTGTAGATGGATTCAGTGTCTGATTAAAGACCGCGATGAATGCTACAATGCTGCCCGGTCCAAAAAGGACGAAAATATATGTTCCAACAAGTTCAGCAAGTGATTTCCTTAATATGCCAGCCATAATCCTCAACTCATACTTATGCAATATAAAAATATTTATAATTATTTTCTAATTATATATACTAATATAATGAACCATCCGTGAATATAAAATTTTTAAAGGAGATTTGATTGATCTATTATGGAAATTACGACAAAAATGAAATCGTACAGGACATTTGACGGAAGTAATCTTGATTTCTTCGAGGCAAAGCCAGTAAGTTATAATTCAACAGTTATCGTTGTCTCCGAGATCTGGGGACTGAGTGCTTTTATAAAGTCATTCAGCAGGAGGCTTGCAGAAGAAGGTTATCGTGTTATTTCACCGGACCTGTATTCACGACCCTCGGACAGGAACATATTCACAGAGGAGAATATAATGGACGCAATGAGGCCAATGTGGTCACTGCCTCCTGAGAAACGAAGAGATGAGGAAGCGATCAGGAATGTAAAGGCCAATCTTTCGGAGAACGGAAAGAAGATTTTTGAGTTCGTGAGCGAGAAAAGAGTCGAAATGGAAAAGCGGATGCTCCTGGATCTTGAGTGGATATATAAGGATCAGAAAGAAGAGGGAAAGAAGATTGGAATTGTTGGTTTCTGCATGGGAGGAGGACTGGCCTTTCAACTTTCAACGCAGCTGAAGTTTGATGCTTCGATGATATTTTATGGAGCAAGTCCAAGGAACATTGAAGACATGAAGAACATCTCTGGTGCCCTCTTATGTGTTTATGCCGGGGAAGATGGGGGAATCAATGCAACTATCAAGGATGTTGCGGAAATGGTTTCAAAACACAAACTGGATTTTGAGATGAAGATGTATCCCGGAACCTATCACGCATTCTTTAACGATACCGGAATGAGCTATAACAGGGAGGCCTCCGAGGATGCATGGGAACGGCTGAAGAGATTCTATCGGAGGTACTTGAAATGAGCGCCGCTAATCTAAACGAAGATGAAGAGGGAATATTCGATGGATGCTTCTATGTTTGGGTTGATGTGACAAAGAAGTACATGAAGAATAAAGACGAAAAAATGTTCAATGACTATGAAAAATTGGAGAATAAGGACTAATCGTCCTTCTTCATGAGCTGTGAGCTTATACCGGACATCAACCTGATGAGATATTCTGTTTCGGGGCTCCTCAGCTCCCCCAGTGCATCCTTCAATTTCTGTTTTCCCGCAGGCTTTGGGATATTCTTTGTATCATTGGCAATGAATTTCAGGATTTTGAACAGCATCTTGAAGAGATCACCCCATTCAACTTCCTTTGCGTCCTTTATCAGTTCCTCCTGGTCTATCTTGCCCATTGATATGTCCGCTATTCCCATTAACCTGAATAGAAGTGACATGGTGCCAAGAATTTCCATGGTGCTTGCATAATTTATTATCAGGTCGGCCTGGTCGCCAAGTGACTCCAATGCAGCTATCAGGCCACTCTCCTGGAGTTTCTTTATGGCATCTATTGTTGGTTCAAGTTCCTTCAACTTATCCATCATCTCCTCGTCATTCATCTTATCCACCCCCCGTATACTGCTCCGAGAAAATATTTTTCATATATAGAATGAGCAAGCTTGAACAAAGGTCCACTGCCGAGAACACCGCAATCCGGGAATGGAACACTGTTGTCCCTGATCTTTGCTGAAAAATCGCAGTATGAAATCCACCCGGTGCTGCCCATGTCGGAAGCGCAAAGACCTACCTTGTTATAGGCAAATGGCGGGTAAATTCCCTCAATGTCATTCAGTACAAGGGAGGACACACTGTCCGCCTGGAAATGGGCAAACACTCCAGCCATGCCCAGTCCGATAGTCGGCGCTATTGCATCTCCGAGTCCATAAATATCCTCATATTTCCTTGGCCTGAAATTCTGGGCGCTTGCATCCAGCCATCCTCTCTGGCTAAGGAGGTTTTCACTGTTTTTAACGAAGTCCGGAACTGAATGGGGCGGGGCAAGAATTGCAAGATCGTAATCCTCCTCATCGCCTTTCTTTGATGTGATTTTCTTCTTCACAGGATCTATCTCATTGAATTCAAATCCGTAATTTCCCTCTATTTTCGCTTCATCCATCCATTTGGATACGGGGTCAGATATAACCGGGCCGAACATATCCATTGGCTTTTTAGCCCAGTGAACGACCTTTATCTCAATTTTTTCTCTTATGCCCTTGTTCCTGTACATGTTGTCAAGAAGCATTGCCATTTCCCATGGAACAGGTGGGCATTTGTATATGGAGCTTGTAACTCCAATCACGATCTTTCCCTCTCTCAAGCCCATCAATTTTTGTTTCAATTCGATGGAATGTTCCATGTCCCAGAAGTGGCCCACATTTTCAGAATCAGGAAGTTTTTCATTCTCTACCTTTGCACCTGGAGAAAGGACAAGGTCATCATATGGAATATCACCATGGTCTGTCCTGACAACCCTCTCATCTCCGTCAACCGAGGTTACATTTGCCTTCAAGGGCTTAATACCGGTTTTACTGAAATTCTCGAATGAGACGCCAATTTCAGAAGGTTTCTTAAGCCCGATTGAAACCATTGGGTAAGAAGGTTGAAAATCAGTTCTACCCAGAGAATCTATCACAGTAATCTCCACATCGTCCCTGCTGGTCTTGGATCTGATCTTGCTGGCTACCAAACCTCCTCCAGCACCCGCACCGACAATTACGATCTTCTTCATGATTATCATACATAGAATGATACTTAACATATAAAAACCACGGTTTACATTAAAAGGTAAACTAATAAAAGGATCTAACTGAATAAACTATCAGGTCAATATTTTTCCTCTCCATCGTATGGTGTGAGTACATCATTGGAATTCCCATTTTTACTGTGTTTTTACTGATTATTTCGCCATGTTCACTGACTAGTTTTGTCATGAACTCATCATTTACTAAATTATGAATTATGTAGACAGAGTTCCCGAGCGTGAAGATTCTCTCAAGAAAAGGTATATCAGCATCCCTGCGAACGGCACCAAATGGGGGGTTACATAATACCGTGTCAAACCTTCTTCTTATGGAAGAGATGTTATCTATAATTATTTCCTTATTTTGAAACGAAGAAAGATTCTTCTCAATAACCTGTTTCTGGTCATTATCTATTTCCACTGCTGTTAAAAATTCACAACCAAGAGAAAGGGCGCCGTAAGATAAGATACCGGTACCGGCACCTGCATCAAGAATGGTTTTTTTGAATATATTCCCTTCAAGATACGCCTGCCAGACCAAACCTGCAGCAACAGAGGATTCAGTTGGATACTGTTCAAGATAATTCTTTGGAAAGTTGAAAGGCTCCAGCTTCGATAATTTAATTTCCAGGTTCTTTTTGTTAAAAGTCACTCCTGAATATTTCCTCCCCCTACTGCTATACTTATTACGCTCCGGGAGATTTTCGCAGACTCTTCCACACTAATTCCACGTTCTACAAGTATCATCTCGATCTTATGCATTGCCCTCTGCTTTTTCCATGTTCCTTCTTCATGGGCAGCCATAACAATGTACCGTGCAATCTCCCTATCAATATTTATGCCGAATCTTTCCCTAATCTTAACTTGCCAGAGAGGAACCAGAACGTCAGGAATATTCCTCAAATTGTTGCTTTCTCTTCTCTTCGCAACAATCCTGTCTACCTTTCGCCTGCTATTCATTGGCATGAATCCAAATTTTATCAATAGTAATAAAGTTAACTATATATGTACCGCAGATCAAAATTAAGCAGGTGAAATTCTTACTACGTTACTTCCCCTTATTATTACAGTTCCGAGTTTCTTATTGACATCATTTCCTATTTCATCAACTGAATCCATAACCATATTCATGTATTCATCATACCCGGTCAGAATTCCCTCAAGAATCCTGTTATCCTTCAATAGCAAAGAGACCTTCTTATTCAAATTTTCTTCAAGTATTTTCATAGGCATTATCATTCATTCACCTCAGTTATATTCTTCTTCATCCAATTCTTCTTTCCTCATTATGAACTGTATCAATCCCTTGACCACTTCCTTCATATCGTCAAGCTCTCTTCTCATGCTCACAATTTCTTTGCTCATCTTCTCGAATTCTTTTCCGTTTACGCCATTTACCATTTCCATCACCAACTCACAGGATGGGATACCCATAATCAGGCGCCGTCTTTCTCACTTCAACTCTATCACAGTTTTCGCAATACAGTTTCCCGTCTTTTATCCTCAGGTAGTTCCTGCATCTACTGCATCTTGTCAAGAGAACTCCGAGACCTTCTCCGCGCAGTGTGAGCTCAAGGTTCTGACCAACCCTGATTACTTTAGCTCTTATTATATCTCCTATCCTTGCAGCCTGAAAATATCTCTCATCTCGTCTGTCATCCATGGAGTTCCGTATATATCCTTCCGCGTGAAAATACAGTATATTTCCGTTTTTTCTTATTCCAGCTATATTCACGATTGTCTGCCTGTTGTCACTTCTGGTAACCTGTCCGTAAACAATATCGCCATTCCCTGGTACGATCTTCTCCTTTGGCTTCTTTACATTCACGAGAAGCCTCTTTTCGTCCCTCTGAACACTGCCCATAACAAGCGAGATCACATCCCCATTAAGTTCTGTGGTATTATCTCCCGGCACGTATTCTTCTGCAGTTGATAGTCTATCCCCAGGAAGAACAAAATCTTTGTTGTTTTTCTCCATCTAAATTCACTGAACTGTTCGAATAATGTAATTTCTATTATTAATCTTTTTTCAAAAAAAGGCAATTTTCCTAATATACCAATATTCATCAGTTACGTGATATGTGAATCATATTGAAGAAGAAGTTAGTTAATCGCTATTACCTGCATCTTCGATATTCTGTCAAAATTCAATTTAAATGATAGACGAATCCAAAGAGCGATCCTAAACAGAGGAAGATTTCTATGAGCAATTGTTCGATGGTGGGAAAAAGTTCACGAGGTAGATCATGAAAGTAATCTGGATGAAATCTACCCAATCTTTATCTAAAATTTAGGCATGAAGGGTGGTGATTAAAAACCAAACTTTTTATGCCTTTGCAAGAACTGGTGAGGCATCAATATCAGGGAAAGATATTAATTTCCCTGTTTTACTGGAAGCTGGAACCGATTTAAAATCTGAGTTTGACTCCTACCAGATCCTGAATGAGGCCTGCGAGGCAAGGAAGATCCAGGTAAACGGTAAAATTATCAAGATATGGGAGAGTGAGAATTTCTTTGTGGTTAATGAGATTCCCGACTTCATTTTACGAAGCCGTCTGGCTGTAAAGCATATAATGGAAATTAAAAGGGAATTGGGGTATGGCAAATTGCTTTATGTGCCCGGGATATCAGATCCCTACCTGATTCCTTCACTGTTGCTTATGGGAATAGATGTGTTTGATGATATCAATGCAAGGATTGAGTCTACAAAAGGAATCAAGTATACAATGTTCGGCCGTGTATCGGATAGCAGGATGGAAATCACGGATAACACCTCCTTTATAAGAAATGAGATGTCTCTGCTTTCCAGGTCAATTCTGGATGGTACGCTTTTTAATGTGGTTGAGCATTTTACAATATCCCCAAAAAATTCTGAAATAATAAGGCACCTAGAGGGACAGCACTATGAATCATTCGAGAAAAATTTTCCAAGGTATACTCCAAAAGTACTTGCCGGTGGCATTGATTCGCTCTACCGCCCAGATGTAAAAAGGTTTAATGAATTTATATCTGATCACTATCAGAAGCCAAACGATGCCCAGATTGCCCTCTTTATTCCCTGTTCTGCAAGGAAACCATATTCCAGGTCACAGAGCCATAGGAGGCTGAATGAGGCTATAAGGCCTTTCCGGAATGAAATTCAGGAAGTCATCCTGACATCTCCTGTTGCGCTTGTTCCAAGAGATCTTGAAGATGCATATCCTCCAAGATTTTATGACATACCTGTTACCGGGAGATGGTATGAGGAGGAGAGGCGTCACATCAGGGAAGTACTGTTCAATTTCCTCAAAAATAATCATTTCAAAAACATAATATTCTTCCTCCCGGAAGACATGAAGTTTGTTAAGGAGTTTGAGGTTGAAGGAAGTACCTTCATAACATGGAAGAAAGGAGAGAACACTGAATTTCAGGAATTAATGGATTTGCTAAATGAAAAAATTGAACAAACAAAATCCAGGCGGGATTTTATCAAGGAAAAGATGATTTCGATCGCCTCATACCAGTTTGGAAACTGGATCAGAAGACATCTACAGGAGATGAGAGTGACGAGGATGTTCAACCAGTTCATGCTCACATTGAATGGAAAACCTTATTTTATATTCAACGAGGATGCAGGAAAATTGACAATTCACAGGGATGCAGCTTCCATATTTCTTGAAGAAGGAAAATTTCTTGTCGAGATTGACGATTTCAAGCCAACTTCAAACATATATGCGATGGGAATCAGGGAATGTTCACCAGAAGTTCGATCTGGAGATGAGGTTGTTGTGCACCATAACGGAGAAGTCAGGGGTGTCGGCATTGCAAGGATGAGTTCAGAACAGATGATAAAAAATGAAAGAGGGACTGCTGTCAGAATGAGGAATTAATCCCTCAAAACATACTGGAAAGTACCAACAAACTTATAAATAGAGAAGACAATATCAAGTCAATGGCTGAAATAAGTCCCAAGTTTCTTATAGCAATTGCTGTCGCAGCGATTGTTATCTTCTCTGGTCTTACGTTCTACCATACTGATTACAGGGCAAAGCCATATGAACAGATAACTTTGCCTACTTATTTTGGTAATGAAGTGAAAATGATGGCATTCTCGCCTTTTGGATCTTCCGGCAGTCCCATCGAAAATGCTACTGTGAATATCTACGGATATGTACATAATTCCAATGGGAATCCACTTTCTAATTTCAACCTTTCAGTATATGTATTCCCATGGGTTGTGCATTATGTGACAGGGATTAATGGCTTCTACCACGTAGTTTTACTAAAATATGGCACATTTACGGTAGGCTATATTGGTCCTGGATATTCTTCGTCATTCAATACCTTCACAGTGTTGAGTGGAAATACCCTATGGGAGAATGTTACCCTGAAAAGAGCGAGCTTTTACCAGGTTTCAGGCCGTACAGTAAACATAACGCAATCTCCAGTAGATTCAGTTAAGTTGTACCTTTTGACATTCTTCAGTACCAATGTAACATCATCATCCGCCTCATCAAATTTCAGCATATTTCTTCAGGATGGTACATACGCCGCCCTCACTTTGAAGAAGAATTATGATATTAAACCCAAGCCGTTATTCTTTAACGTCACTGGTTCCAGCGTAAATAATCTGATTCTTGTTATGAACCATACCTCGAATATCTCCTACAACGTTTATGGATACGTCCGAGATAAACTGAATCAACCCATAAGCAATGCATACATAATGTCGCTGAACGATCTTGGCAGTATTGATTCGCTAAAGGTAACGACCAATGCTAGTGGTTTTTACAATATAACCGTGCCTGCAGGTTTCAATAGAATCACGGCGGGTGCAGAATACTTCCAGTCAAACAATTCTTCATTAATGAATATACAGCATGATGTTATGTATAATTTTTCGATGACAGCCTACGATCCATTCACGGTAACACACAATGGACCAACTGGGGTCTCATTCCTTCCCTCATTCATGCAGGGGGGTGCCCAGTCATATCTGAAAGGCAACCTTTCATACATTGACTATAACCAGTCCAACCCTTACGATATGTTCAATATGCAGGCATTCAACAGATTTTATAATTCAACTCTTGGCGACCAGTTCATGAAGCCAATGGTCGGTGCTGTGGCAGTTGATGTTCTTGGAACCATATTTTATGAGCCAATTAAATTCTCAGAAGTCAATGGAACTGCTAGAGTTCCATCTTATTTTAACTCAAAATATAAAATGGTAATTTATGTAAACGGTTTCGATCTTGTAAGGGGAACATACAACACTCCGGTGCCAAAGAATAATACAATCTCTATAGAATTAACTCCACAACCGGGAGAAGTATATTCATTAAGTGAAAATGTTACGGGGAGCAATTATTCATTCTACAAGGGTGGAAACCTTGTAAGTCCCCTCCTTCAGTATCCCAATTTTACTCTTTACGAGAACGGGCTGGTTGTGAATACCTCCTATCTGAGTAATTATTACTCTTTAATCAATGGGAAGGTTCAATTGAAAAGGACCTTTTATTATTTTATAGACAACCAGCAAAATTATGTTGAAAATTTTACACTTAACACAACAGAGGTCGGTTTCCAGGGAAAGAATTACACGTTCAGTGTAAGCAGTAAGGATCCGAGGAATATGACAGCTAATATAACCATGAACGCTTCCAACAGCATGGGATATAATCTCACAAGATTAAAGTTCAATACAGCTCCGGGTGTGAACTCAACATACCTCGGAGGAATCAACTTCAAGGGCGGGGTACTTATTGATACAGGCACATCAAACAACAATAATACAGGGAAGGGAATATTTTCCCTTGACCTGTTGCTTAATCATGTATTTAGCAGTAATATCTCTGAGCCATTTGCAATATATGTTAGGGAGGATGGCTATGTGTATTCGGGCATAACGCATTCAGTAGATTCAGTCATAACACTAAAAACAAACTTTACCGGTTTCAATGGAACCGGGCTCTCACTGTATGTTATATCCCAAAATTACACCGGAAGCATTTCATCTATACCCGATTCAAGCAGTTCATCCATATCCATAGAACTGCATATCAGGGATGTGGCAGATGTATCGATCAGCACAATGAACTCCATGAATTTCACTTTTGATCAGGTCGTAAAGGAAAGCAATCTGCTTCCAACATCCACCACCCCTGGAATGCTCACTGTGGGCGGATACTCACTTCCACTGAATTACCAGAAATACTCATACACGTCATCTAGCACAGATTATTATTACCATCTGCCGGTCAATCAGAGTTACACTGACAGAATTACTTCAAGTGATCGCCTGGGTGGTTTTATAAATAACACATCATCATTTCAGACATATAAGAACTCAGATAGAAACCTGTTTCTCAACATCTCAAGTTACGGCTCAATTTTGAACATATCGACTACAATCAATCTCACAGGTTTTGTCGAACAGGGCACCATTCAGGCAAACAATTTTATTGTGAAGGAATCTGCAGCAAGGCAGTTCTATATCACATATCTTTCAAATATTTCCGTGTATGGAGACACCGGATATTATGAACTCATTAATGGTACACAGGAAATAAATACAAAGGCATTCTTCATAAACAGTGAAAGTCCACTGGCAATGGAATATATTAATATCACTCCAGAGATATCATCATTTAGATTGAACAGCTACAGTAATGCACTCATTGCCAACACATCAGCATTCATATATTCTGGAAAGGCATTTCTCGAGAATCTTTCATTTTTCAATACCACTGTTGTCAATGGGCAAATTGAAATGAATGTTCCATACGCCGTGGCCTCCGGGTCAACAATTAATATTGGAACCAGATTGTACACGTTCACCAAGACTGAATCTGTAATCCAGGGTCTTCAATATCCTTACGCGGGAGGAACTATTGATATAAGCCTGAAGATAATCTCCGGAACACCGGAAACTCTAATTGTACTTGCCGGCTATTTGGTGCCCAGCAACAATGTATACTCAAGAGGTGAATAACTTGGTTGAAAAGGAAGCAGATAATAATGTATTAGATGAGAACGAATTGATGAAATTACTTGCAGACGATCAGGCAAAACCCAGGAAATGGTCTCTCTTTGGGAAAAGGAAGAACAATGTACAGACTGAGAAGGTTGTCGAAGTTAAAACGATTGCGGACATCCCTCCAATCAAGGCAGTAAGAAGATACGCCTCTGACAACGAACTTGTTAAGGCTGCTGTGCAAGGAAGGGAATTTGCAGAAAATGATATAAAGAGGTCTTTCAATATAAACTTCAATCCTTATAATTCGACTCTGTATAACATTTATAAAATGTTCAGGGAAAGAGACAACGAAATCACGGAGGATATTATAGTGGATAGGGAAACATTTATCCTTCAAACAGCTACAATTAAACCCGGAAATACCCAGAATGACGAAAATATGCTGGGTGCACTTAGGAAGCTGGCAATGTATATCTTCGATATTTACGAAAGAGCAAGATTTGCAAAGGATATCAACCTTACAGGAGAAGAAATAGTCAAGAAGCTTACGGATATATACAATTACCTTGACGTAAAGGAATTATATTATCCGGAATCAAGGAACAAGAGATAATATGTTTGGAATTCCCCCTCCAAGTCTCTATCAATTCATCGATTACATTCGCGCTGATCCGCTTGCGACGTTGCAATTTCTGGTTCCGTCGCTTATGGTGGTATTCTACGCGATCCTCCTGAAAATATCTGGAGCAAGAAACAAGGTTGATCGCAATCCTGATCTAAAGCAGGAGAAGGAAGTATTTCGAGTTCCGGGGGATTACCTGAACAAGGAGATGGTGTATGTGGAAAAATCCGATATAGAACACGTATCTGATATTATATTGAAGAGCAGCAGCAAGGTGAACATCATAACGAAAAGAATAAGGCATGAATACAGAAAGTACAGAAGGATAAAATATAGAATGACTTTTGTGCAGTCTGAAAGGAGGAAAGCATCACTCCGGAAGCAGCTCAATTCAATTGCAGACAATATGTTGAAGGAATATACTGAAATAAGGAAGTCAATGCTGGATGTTGGGGATGGCAATTCTGTGGAAGGTGTATAAATGGTAGAAAAAAGTTCAAAGCTGGATCTGAATTATATAAGGAATACGGTGAAAGCCATCTCAGACGAGATTGGCGCAAGGGTGATTGGCTCAAAAGACACAATAAAGTTCATGTTTATAGCTATAGTAAGCAACAATCATATCCTGCTTGAGGGAGTGCCTGGACTGGCAAAGACGATGCTGGCAAATGAATTTTCCTCTCACCTTAAGATGCAGTTCAAGAGGGTTCAGTTCACGCCTGACATGCTGCCTTCTGATATCATGGGAAATATCGTCTTCAATCTCGAAACCAGGAAGATGGAATTCAGGGAAGGGCCGGTTTTCACAAACGTGCTGCTTGCAGACGAAATAAACAGAACACCGGCCAAGGTCCAGTCTGCCCTGCTGGAAGCAATGGAAGAAAAACACGTGTCTGTTGGTGGAACTACACATAACCTCCCCTCACCTTTTTTTGTAATAGCAACCCAGAACCCGATTGAGCAGGAAGGAACTTTCCCAATCGCAGAGGCATTGATGGACAGGTTTCTTTTCAGGGTCATACTTACATATCCAAACAGGGGAGACGAAATACGGATCCTCAATAGAGACTTCAAGAAACAGGATACACAGACATATATAGATCCGGAAACGATCCTGAGGATGAGGGATTACGTTAATGACGTCTATGTTTCCTTCGAAATAAAGGAGTACATGGTTGACCTGATGAGGAAAACCAGGGAGAGCAACAAGGTTTACATTGGCGCAAGCCCTAGAACAACTGCAAAACTTCTTACGGCAAGCAGGGCATGCGCCCTTGTTCACGGCAGAGATTTCGTAGTTCCTGAGGATCTCTATTACATCGCACCATTTTTGCTGAATCACAGGCTGATCCTCAAGCCGGAGGCTCTTATGGATACCGCAGATAGCGGTGTGGATGCAGCTTTCAAGGTTATCGATGAAATACTGGGAGAGGTGCACCAGCCAAGATGATAAAGAAGAGGGCCTATTCGATTCTTGGCTTCCTGTTTCTGGGACTTATGGAATCCCTGATTTATGGGCTCTACGGTTATGATATACTGACATTTTTCTTCATGGCCCTCATAATCATAGTCAGTGTGGACATAATTATGTTAAATTCCAGCACCTTCAAGTCCATGAAGAATATGAAAGTTAAAAGAACAATGAGCAAGTCCGAAATGAAGAAGGGGGACAGGATAAGAGTCGATCTCCAATTTCAAAACGATAGCAGGAGGACATTGAATTTTGTATACTTTGACACACTTCTGGATGTCTTTGATCTGGATGGAGAGTACACTTCAAGAATCAAGATTAAGCCTGGAGCAAGGGTAACAAAAACTTACTATATATCTCCACAGGCTATAGGAAAATACAACGTTGGGCCGATCAAGATTATCGCAAATGACGGTCTTGGGCTTGCTTTCATCGAATTTTACTCAAAGAAGGTGGACGTTGCCAAGGTAGCACCATCTGCCAAGGATGTATTCACCCAGAGAAGTGAAAGGGTCAGCAATTTCAGATTCACCACCGGCCTGCACATATCAAGGAAGGCGGGACAGGGCTACGATTTCTTTGGGATTAGGCAATACAATGATTCAGATGACATGAGGCACGTTGCATGGGATCGTTACAATATTTACGGGAATGACGATCTTTTTGTGAAGGAATGGGAGGAGGAAAGGCATATCGATGTTATCATTGCACTGGATTACAGTGAAGGAAGCAACATTGGTTATGGCAGTTCAAGGCTCTATGATTTCATGATATCAAGTACAATGAATTCCGCGAACATAATTCTCAAAAATCAGGACAGGATAGGTTTCGTAGTTTTTTCCAGTGATCACGGCATATATATTGAACCCACATCAAGGAAAGATTCGATAGAAAAGCTTCAGCGTGTAGTCTCTGAAATCAGGCCTTCTGGAACTTTCTCAATAGACGCCATCAATAAATTCATTAAGAATAAGATAAAGAAGAACGCAATAATAATCGTGTACGCATCTCCAGGATATGGAAAGTTCAAGGGGATAGAGGATAAGAAGTATATTCGTTCTGATAAGCAGGAATATTATTATATCATAAATCCAAAGGGATTCTATACGGAATCCGATTCAACCGTGCTGAAAGAGTATGCAAGATCCTTGCTTATATTCGAAAGCAAGGCAATCGATCTCAGTGTCAGGAGTTTCAGGTCTTTCGGGATCGTGGCAAGGGATGTGTACAAGGACAGACTCCTGGCTACCACCATTTCAGATTATATTTCAGGTAGAAATGAGAACAGGGGTGCATGATGGAGCGGGAAAAATTTCTAAAATTTATATTGAATTTCCTCATTCTTGCTCCATCAATATCCATGTTTGCCTATGAAATCCCGAAAGAATTCTCATACTGGGATTCATTGTGGTATATCTTCTTCATCCTTCCATTGTTGAAATACGTATCGCCACTGCGCATAAGGAGGCTTGTATATCCTGTTGCAATCATAATAGGTCTGATGTACGTTCTCATCTCGGAACTGATGATAGTGCAGCATACCTCTTCATTCCTTTCGGGACTTTTTTCATTTCCCATGAAAACATCTGATCTCATTATCATTTCATTCACGATCTCCTCTGCTATTGCGTTTCCATTAATAGTTGAGGGTGTCATGAGCAAGAGTCCTCAGGGTGTTTTGGGTTACCTGATAGGATCTTCAATATCCACAATTTATTTCATTGCAGCACTTTCTCTCAGAAGAACCTTTTCCGACCTGTTTTCCGAGTTATATCCAAACATCCACATTTCACCGTTTTATTCTTCTTACATGGGAATCGGTGAACTGATATTTTTCAATGTTTACATCCTGGCATCCCAGGGCTTTGAGTTCATAACGCTAATTATCACGCCGGTTGCATTCATAACTAACATGCTGATCATCACATTTTCAATTTCTATTATCAGTTTCATTGCCCGACTGTACCTTGAGAACAACCGTATAAATCGTCAGCCGCTGGAAAACATGGCGTATCCCATAATGATCGGCGGGATAGGTGCACTGGTATTAACGCTTGTTATGAATCAGATCTCATACTGTTATTATGGGATTCTACTGATGGCTGTATCACTGGTTTCAATTGTAGTTATTATGCGAATGGGAAACAAGAAAGATAATTATGAGGTCGGGACTCTCGAATGATATGTTTGAAAAATGTTCTTCGATTGAAGCAGTGAATGTTTATGATTCAACATCACGTGAAATAAAACCTGTCGATATAGGGATAAAGGATGGTTGCATTTCATCAATTCGTGAAGCGGAAGGCATTTCCAGTCTCTATCTTGTGCCGGGGTTTGTCAACACGCACTCTCATGTTGCAATGTCAAGGTTCAGGGGTATGCTGGATGATGTAAATCTTGATGAATTCCTGAACAGGACATTCAAGCTGGATAAGGAGAGGTCCAGGAACGACATCTATCACAGCTCTGTTGTCGGCATCTACGAGATGCTTATGAACGGGATCACATCATTCATGGATCTGTATTATTCTGAAGATGTTATTGCCGAGGCTGTAACAAAAATGGGCATTAGGGGTTTTCTGTCATGGGTTACCCTGGATCAGGATAAGACGACTCAAAATGGGAACCCTCTTGAAAACGCAGAGGAATTTATACACAATTTCTCGGGGAGCAATGAATACGATCTTGTCTACCCCTCCATAGGAGTTCAGGGAGTATATGTGGCTTCAATGGAAAATATCCGGAGTGCCAGTGACATATCACGGAAGCATGAATGTACTCTCCATATGCATCTAGCAGAAACGCGAAAGGAGGTCTATGACTACATGAAAGTCAAGAATAAGCGTCCGGCAAGGGATCTCCTCGATAATAATATAATTGATGAACGCACCAATATGGCCCACTGTGTCTGGCTCACAAAGGAAGAAATCGAAAAAATTGGAAAGGTAAGGGGAAATGTGTCATGGAATTCAGTAAGCAACCACAAACTTGGGGTGGGTGGAGTCCCGGCAATTCCAGAGCTGATTGAGGCAGGTGCAAACATCGGCATTGGAACAGACAGCAATGGGAGCAATAATTCACTGAATATCCTGGAGACTGCAAAGAACGGAGCACTGGCCATAAAGAACAGCAGATGGGATGCATCCGTGATAGATTCCTCACAGGTTTACAGGATGCTGACCGAAGGCGGTGGACGGAGTACCGGATTGCCAAACCTGGGTAGCATAGCAGTCGGGGCCCCTGCTGACTTTCTCATCATAGACGGGGATAACTACTCAATGAACCAGTCAAGGAGGGGTAATTTCGTGAACGATCTGATATACAGCATGTCTCCCTCCGCAATAAGGGATATTGTCATTGGAGGAAATTTCATCAGGAAGGATTTCAGGATGGACGATACTGTTGAGAAGGAGTATAAAAGATCAGCTGGATGGATAAGGGAGAATTTCTGATTAAACCCTGATCTTATAATTTCTGAGCCACATGAGGTCACTATTGTAAATCTCACGAATGTCAGTAAGTTCGTTATAAAGCATGGCCAGTCTTTCAAGACCGAGTCCCCATGCAACTACTGGATATTTCAGGCCCAGAATTTCCCTGACTTCCTGCCGGATCACCCCGGATCCTCCAAGTTCAACCTCCTTTCCATCTATCTGTGCTATTACGTCCATGCTGGGTTCTGTATACGGATAATATGACGGGATCAGTTCAATGCTGTCAAATCCAAGGGAACCATAGAATTTCTTCATAACCCATATAAGGGTTCTGAGATTTGCATCCCTGCTGTAAATAGCCCCCTCCACCTGGTGGAACTCTGCCAGGTGTTTCCAGTCAACGCTTTCGTGCCTGAATATCCTGTCAACCGAGAAAACCGCTTTCTCGACATCCGGCTCTTTCCAAAGGGATCTCATTGAGCTTGCTGTTGTATGGGTTCTGAGAACAGTTTTAAGGGCATCATCCATTGTCCATTCGCCACCCCAGCCCGTGTGGCCTCTTGTCCCTTCCCTGTGGATCTTGCCTGCTCTCTCAAACAGCTTAAGGTACTCTGGATCGATCTCTGCATCTGTTTTTCTCTCTATATAGAACGTGTCCTGCATCTCCCTTGCAGGGTGATTCTGGGGGATGAAAAGCGCGTCCATGTTCCATCCGGTGTATTCAATATAATCATCCCTTACCTCCGTGAATCCAAGGGATGTAAAAATTGTCCTTATCTGATCAATCAGTACTGTCAGGGGGTGGTATCCATGTCTTTCCTTCCTTTCACCTGGGAGATTGAGATCATAGGACCTGAATTTCACATTCCTGAACTCACCACTGGATATCATTTCTGGAGTGAGTTCACCTACCGTATTTGCAAAATCATTCTCCTTTACCTCCCTGACTCCATCCTGGGTAAGGGATAGAGTCCTGATCCTCCTTGTCCTTTTTTCCAGTATTCCCGATCTTTTTAACAGGTTCTGGAGTTCCTCATTCCATTCCGGTTTGATCTCATCGCCATTGATGATGCTCTGCAGGATCATTCTTCTTTTAGATATCCTGTTTGTTGCATCACCTGTATTAACCGATATGAGAATCCCTTTCTCCGGTTTTATTCCCATCTTCGCGAGCTGGGACACAGCAATTTTACCCTCGTTCTCTCCGAGAGTTTCAATCAACTCACCGAGTGATGCTTTACCTTCACGTTCAATTATTGAAAGAGCCCTTTCCTCTGGAAGCCCGATCTGGTTATACCTTATTGCCTCCTCTCTTGGAATGTATTCCTCGGATTCCTGAAAATCAACCTTGATCAGCCCTTTTCTTTCGAGCCATGATACTGCACTTCTTATCAATTCCGGACTGTCTGCAATGTCAAGGATTTCAGTTTCAGGAATCTCACCTGATCCCACGATGCTTTTCAGGACCTTTACCTCAGTTTCACTCAGTTCCACATTCCTGTTAGAATATTGTCATTTAAAAACTTTATACTGGCATTTGTGGAAATGGCAAGGTTATAACCACCATTTCCATTCAAGGTATGAATTGAAGGAAATTGAAGTTGAAAAGAGTGTTTACATCACTGATCTTTACTGCGTATATCTTTCTGACATCTCATCAGCCGTAATCTCAGATCTACACCTGGGATTTGAGGAGGAAATGAACCTGAATGGGTTATTCCTTCCAAAATTGCAAAGGGACCACGTGGAAGGAATTGTGGAGAAGATTATAGAGAGATATGAACCTGAACATCTGTTCATAAACGGGGACTTCAAGCAGGAATTCAAGAGGAATCTTCCTCAGGAATGGGAGGACGTGATTCATTTTATCGATCGTTTTTCATCACAAACCGATCTGATATTCATTCGTGGAAATCACGATAATTACCTTCAAACAATTCTGAGCAAGCGAGGTATAAGCGGCCTGGATGTCTATGAGGATGAGAGATATTATATATATCATGGCGACAGGAATCTTGGAATCAGGAAAATTACAATCCTGGGACATGAACATCCCTCGATAGTCCTCAGGGACAGGGTCGGAGGTATATTCAAGCTCCCTGCATTCGTTTATGGTCCTGATGAACACGTACTCATCACTCCTGCAATGAGTTTTTTTTCCTCAGGCACAGACATAACCCAGTCACTTTTGAGCGATGACCATTTCACCCCATCCCTGAAGGAAATAAAAGATAAGAAATTCAGAGCGTTTGGGATAACTGATGATTTTGGGGTTGTTGACTTTGGCTTTCTTTTGGATCTTCAGAGAAAAAATCTTTCTGATATGAATCCTCATCACTGAAGTCGGAGGCAGAGTCCAGATAATCCCTTACACTCTCGGTCTTGCCTTCTCTTATCATCCTCTTCAGGGTAAGGGTTTGGGGTGCCAGTATCTTGTTTATGAATGAATTTCCCATCGCAGTCAGTGTTTCGGAAGGATCGTGCCCT
Source organism: Thermoplasmata archaeon (assembly GCA_021819225.1). Next base: position 3,347 of record JAKARU010000002.1, on the reverse strand, counting down.
GCGTTAACAGCCGCATTATACCTCGTAATTTCATCCTGAAGTACCTCCCTGGCCTTCCCGTAAATCTCTGAAATATAGCCTTCTATCTCACCCTCAGCGATCTTTGCATATATTTTATTCATTTCCTTCTTTATTATTTCCTCAGCAAGGACAATATCCTTTTCCTTCCTTTTCCGGTTCTCCTCCATTATCTGGTTTGCCATTTCGAGATTTAAGAGTTCCACAGTTGGATTGATAAAATTCTCATCAATGTTCTTTGGATTGGAAATATCAACAAGAAGAACTCTTTTCTTGATATTTTCAATTTCCATCCTGTCAATCAGTATTGTCTTAGATGTGGTGGCCGTAATTATTACATCGCTTTCTTCTATAATGACCGGAATATCAAGAGTCTTCCTGAAATTTACACTAAATAGATCTGCAAGTTCCTTTCCAGCCTCATCATTCCTTCCGTAAATAGTTATTACTGCATTCTCCTCTTTCTTAAGGTACTTTACAATGGTGGCGGCCATCTTTCCTGTTCCAACTATCCCAATACGTTTATCAGAAATGAGTCCTCTCTTTCCTATCTGGTCAATCATAATTGACGGTATTGAAACCTTTCCGTGGGAAATCTCAGTTCTTTCCCTGATCTCCTTGCCAAGCTTGATTGCCCTGTGGAATACCATCGATAGGAATTTGTTGCTTCTTCCCTCCTTGATCGACTTTTCCATAGCCTCCTTGATCTGCCTCAGGATTTCATTTTCGCCAACGGACATGGATTCCAATCCTGCCGACACTCTCAGAATATGCATGATGGCACCCTCTCCTCTCATAAATTTAGAGGCAGGAAACACATTCTCATCATCAAAAATTACATCAGCATCATAATAAATTTCAAGTCTGTTACATGTCCTGAGTATTATCCTCTTCTCAACGTTCTTTTGAGATAGCCTAGACTGAATTTCATCATCATCAAGTTTAAGTATCTTTTCAAGTGAGTTGTCACCTGCCCTGAAATCCCACATTATTATTTTTAAATCAGACACTAACACATAATCCCCCCTCACTAATTCATCGAATGAACCTGTATTCTTAATCGGCAATTAAGTTTTTACTTTCCTCAACAGGAAAATTAAATGACTAAAATTTCCAATTTGCGTGATTATTTTCAATAGTTCATCGGAGTAAAAAAAAGATGATCATGAATACAAAACAGAGACCATTCGTTGTCGTCTTATTTGGATAATGATAAGCGCAATTACGTGGGCCGGAAAAAGTTTATGAAAGATGACACCTGACGGTCATGAATACCTGTTATTGCCTGGAGCAAGCGAATTTTTAGAGGGAATTCAATTGAGTGTTGCTCGATGATCATGAATATGAATACATCTCAAATCATCTAATCTCCCCATGAATGCTGAACCATCGAGAAGCATTAAAGAAATTGCAAACCTTCTGAATCACGCATCACGAATCCTGAACAGGGGTTTTTCATCTCGAAATGTGAGGAGTACACGCTCTGGATAGGTTCTAAATTTTACATTTTCACCGGCATATCATGAATCCCCTGGGGTCATCAGGTGTCGGAAAAGTATTCATGGTAACTTTTAGTGTTTAGCACTGCATTGACAGATAACAACAATTGAAGGCCGGGGTAATGAGGACGGATAATTCAAAAAGGATGAGGGGAAGCAACCCTGGCATTAGATTATGCATCATTTCCCCAGAAGAAATTCACCTGTGTTGAATGAAATCATGAGAAAAGTCAATATCCGGCAGAGAGTTAGTTTAAAAACGAAAAATACACTATGTCTGCACTCCTCCTCGTGTTCAGATAAACCATTATTCAAAAATAATTTTGAATGTCATTTCCAGTACATTTCTTATGGTGATACAATTTTTTCAGTATCGAGGGAATGCGAGATATATTAATAATGCATAAGTATAAGGAAATTGTTTGAACCGTACTTCTTTGCTGGAAAAAGTTGAAAGTGATTCAACATTCAGATTACATCAGGATGAAATAATCACAAACATGATCCACATGATCAGAAATGGGTTAGACGATAGGGAAATTGCAAAGAAGTTAGGGAAAACCTCAGGGAATCTATCTGAGTTGATAGAAGTTGCAAGGGCCAGGATCAGAATCAGGAACCGGTTCACACGGTATGATCGACTGTGGATGGACCCTTATTCAGCATCCTATTCTACACCGGAAGTATCTGCAATTTACCGTGCTAAAAAACTGGATGGAAGAGTCATAATTGATATAGGCTCGGGTTCGGGGATGCAGTCCATATTTTTCTCCAAATATTCGAGAGTTTCAGGCATTGAGAGGGATAAGGATCGTTTTCTCATGTCAAGAATTAATGCAAAGGTCTACGAATCCGGTGCAGCCTTTCTAAATAACGATATTTTTAACATAAATCCAAACAGACTTGACTTTGATACTGTATTTTCAGATCCCTTAAGGGGAAAATCTGTAAACGAGAGAACTCTGGAAGAACTACAGCCAAACCCTCTGGACATAATGGATATATTCAGAGAACGCAACCCGAAATTCGTGTTCGATCTTCCACCAATGATCAGGCAGGACAAACTCAATGCACTGGAGGGAGAACTCGAATACATCTCACTGAATGGTTCTATTCACCGGTTAACCAGTTACAGTCAGGAAAAACGTATATATTCTGCAGTCATGCTTCCAGACGGAAATCGTTTCACGTCTTCAAGGCAGATTCAGTATGAAAAACCCGGAGGATGGTCCGATATCATCTTCATCCCTGATTCTTCGCTTTTTTATTCAGGGCTGGAAAGTGAATACTGTAGAGACATGGGCATGCATCTTGTTCAAAGAGAGAAGAAGAAATCCATATTTGCTGCATCAGACGTAAAAGATAACCCCATGGGAGAATATTTTCAGGTAAGGAAAATTTCAGATTCTGAAAAAATTATAAGTGACCTCAAGGGATCAGAATATGGAAGGCTATTTCTTAGATATGAATCTCAGGATTATTATGGAGAAAAAAGGCGTTTCGAAAATTATCTTACGGGCACAAAAACCGGTTATCTGTTTCGCATCGGTTCTGAGTTTGCCCTGTGTGACAGGTTGTAATCAGTCTTTTATGTGATCCAAAATTCACTGAATATTTTTTATATGCGAGTTTGACATGCTCTAAAGTGAGAAATCTGTACAAAATCAATGTTATCCTGGTGGTCTTATGTTTCACTGTTACAGCTGGAATAGCTGCAGCAGGAATGCATAGTATTCATGATATTAACGAGGAGCCTTTATATCGTGTGGATAATGGGAACGTGGTTTTCAAAGCCATGGATCTCCCTGGAAATTATAATTTTTCTGTCAC
>JAKARU010000049.1 GCA_021819225.1 Thermoplasmata archaeon | reverse complement strand
TTTTCGGAAAAAAGAAAGGTGTAAAAACAAGCAGGTCGCTCATGTTATACATAATCCTGTGTGGTTTGCTCATGGTTGGTTTTCAAACATTCTTCACGCCCTACCCTGTTTTTCTGATTGATAAATACAATGCTACAGAGGATATAGTTTACATAATGTACCTGCTTAACAGTGCATTTTCTGTAGTCTCATTTAATCTATCAGGGAACTACATAAGGAAAAGAAGCTTGCAGAAAGCTATATACATTCCTCTTGCAGTAAGAATGATAGTGTTCGCTGCCACCAGCATAATTCCCTTCCTTGGGTTATACTCCTTTGGCTACATGATCCTGATTATTCTCATTTATGGGGCCATGGGATTTGTCTGGAGCTATATCAGCATAACCCAGATAACATCAGTTACCACAATGGCAGACAGGGAAACCAGGGGAAGGGCAATTGGTTATTATAATTCAATCCTTGGTGTTGGACAGATTATTGGTGCATTCATATCAGGATATATTGTAATATATCTTGGTTATGGAGGGGATTTCATGATTGCAGCTATAATAGTTGCAATTGGTTACATGGGATCGTTAAAAATTAAGGCCGGGATTAATCAAACCAGCATTTCCAGAGGAACTGCTGTTGCCTCAAAATAATTCTACTGTATAATTCATCCCTTCCCATCTATTGCTTTTCTTCCAGAAGAATGTAAATTCCAGCTGAGTTTCAGTTTTAATTGTGGAAAGATCAACCTCAATATAGTGGACCTTGCTGAATATGCTCCTTGACTGGATGTCACTCATATCTTTCCAGTTGTTTCCTGTTAATCTTATGAAACAATCTTCACTAAGGATAAACATTATGGAGGATTTTGACTTCAATTTCTTTATCTTGTTCTTGAAACTCCATATATCTTCATTTATCAAGATCTTGCGTTCAACGTACCTTGAATACGCTATCTCATTCCTTTCAAACGGCTTCCCATTTTCTATTGCCCAGCAGAGTTTGACGTATTCCGCATGAGCCCATACCAGAGGCATTGCAGAACCTGATGGTCGACCATTGTACAGGCCTCTTGCCGGGATATCATCCGCATCCCATATCTGCTCAGGTATCATTCCACCAACATTGGTATCTTTTTCCATTGTGTGAAGTAATTGTAACGCATCACCCATGTTTCCTCTGGAAATTTCATAATGTGCTCTTTCCCCTGACAACAGTGGCCATCCACGACCATGCCCTGTACCGTTAAATCCAGTCCCATCATCATGTTCTCCATATCCATCATGATTATACCTGTGCCATACTGGACCTGATTTTGTTTCTGTTTTAAGTTCACCATCTATGATCTTGACTGTGTTTAAGATGCCTTCATGATCATGAGGTCTGATGCCGAATCTCACCAGTGATAATACTCCAGTGCTCACTATCTCCTCGGTTTTCACGAGTGAGGATGACCATGGCCTGTTTTTTATGGGGATATAATCGTTTGATTGCTTATCCTGATCCACCTGTGATATCCTGACAAAATGTCCGGATACACCGTACTTGCTATCCAGGTCTGAATTTTCCCTGTACAGCCATCTTTCAATATTGCTGCTGTATATATCTGCAACGAGCTGAATTTTATTTGATTCCTCGTGGAAACCAAGCTGATCAATCATTTCGGACCCATAGCAAAGAGCCGAAATTTCAACAGCTATTGTGAAACTTGAATATCCACCATCCTCTTCCCATCTGTCCTGATCAGTAACCGGGCCATTAGCCACAATGAATGATATTGCCCTGATCAGCATTTCACTGAAGTTCTCAAGCTTGACGTATCCTCCCTTCCACAGGTTATACAGGAGCACTACGGGAAAAGCAGTTTCATCCATCTGGATTCCTCCCCAGTACTGCTTCCCATTTAGCCACATATTCTGGGGCCAGTGCCCATCAGATTCCTGTGTTGACTGGAGATATCGCAGTGCATCAACAGATCCGTCAATATCTCCAAGGATGAGAAGCGCCTGAGCTGCCTCAACCATGTCCCTTGGCCATATGAGGTGGTAACCACCCAGGTCATCATCACCCTTGAAATTTCCCCATGGAATTGAGAGACTTGCTATTATTCCTCCAGCCAGTGGCTCCTTTGACACGTGAGTTCTTATTACTGCGAGGCTTGGTTCCAGCAGGTCATATTTTTTTTTCACAAGGATGTTCTTTGCAGTATATTTTTTGTATGTGATCCAGTGCTGCACATAATCATTGAGAATACTTTCCCAGTTAAGGTTGCTTGATTTCAGTACCTTAAGGGCGGCCTCTTCCATGGTGGTTCCGAATGCGATGTACATGTTAAATGTATCTTGCTTTTCAAGTAGTATTTCTGTAGTTATTGCCACGTTGCCATCGGTTGCGGAACTGAATTCATAGGTCATCGTCCTATTGTTAGTGATATCCTGGAACCCGTCAGAATATCCCGAGAACCCACAGCTCATCTTGCCAGATACATCAGGTATATAGAGGGCCATAAACATGCCCTCCTTTGATGCAAATTGCATTCTTCTTCCCTTGTAGTTCCCGTTCCATGCAGTATTCCCCATTCCGCCATTCATTAGATGTGGAGAGAGCAGTGAATATAGAAAGATACTATCATTCGGGTCCTTCCTGGAGAATACAATATGCTGTACCAGCACATCATTCTCGCTATCTATGAACACTGTCTTATCAATCTTGAAGTGGAGGTCCTTATCCTCATTGACTATCTTAAAGGCAGGAATTCCTTCCTTTACCCACTGTATGCTGTGAATTGTACCCCTTCTTTCCTCATAAAAAAATTTTCCATCTGTAATCAGGAGCTGATGATCCCTGATCTGTGCTGTGTCTACTCCGGGATAATATATCTCATTTACAATTCCATGTGATACTGTAAAATGTATTCTTGAGCACCTTCTGAGAGATGTTCCAACTCCTTCCTTTGCGCTTGATGTCCATCTGGGTGATATGCCTGGCTTCCCAAATGCTTCCCCTGAATTCATATTCCACCATTCTCCCCAATATTAAATATTGATCGCATAATTCAGATGTATAGGTCCAGGTTATCCCCGTAGATTATATTCATTACCTTTCCAATGCGTTCTTCTAGCTCTTCAGTACTGAGTGCAGTCAAACAGACGTGACCCATCTTCCTCTTCTTTCTGACCTCCTTCTTCCTGTAGTCATAAACCCTTGTGTTCCCAAGCTTCAGTATTTCATTCAACTGACTTTCGCTGAGGGAAAGGCCGATGATGTTCACTATTCCTGATGGAACATATGTGGAGGGCTGAAACACTGGGAGTCCCAGTACACATCTAACATGCATCTCAAACTGTGAATAGCTTGAACCCATGAGTGTGTGGTGACCGGTGTTATGAACCCTCGGTGCATACTCGTTTATCAATGGTCCTTTCCCTGTCAGGAAGAACTCTATGCCCATTACACCTATATAGTCAAGTTCATTCACCAATCTACGTGAAATTTCAATCATCTCTGATCTCAGCTCACTGTTATTTATGGGGGAACTGTTCCATATGAGGATTCCCTTATTGTTCATGTTATAGGAAGGTTCATAGAAATAAAAGTTATTATTTTCATCCCTTGCACATATTATGGATGCTTCACTCTCATAATCCACAAACTTTTCAACGACGAAAATATCGTCTGAATCAGCTGGGAAACTGCTCATGTCATAATAATAGTACTGTCCCTTCCCGTCATATCCACCCTCAGACCTCTTGATCACGAACTTTTCCATAGTACCTGCCACTTTCAGTGCTTCCCTGCCTCCATGAGCAACAATGAACTCACCAACTGGAAAATTCCTAGATTTCAGGAATTCCTTCTCCAGATGTCTCTGCATTTTTAGTTCTACTGATTTTATTGACGGCCTCAGCTTTCCCTCCTGTTCTGCATATTCCAGAAGTTTCCGGTTTATATGCTCAAACTCAAAGGTGACAATATCACTTTTATCCACAAATTCCCTGTACTGATCCACTGTGTACGATCTATCAGAAATCGAAACAGCCGGGTCTGTTATATTTTCAGAATATACATTGAACTTTACAGGCAGGCCCCTGGATTCGAGTATCATCATTGTTCCAAGCTGGCCAGCGCCTGCAATGCCTATGGTCTTATGGCAATCTTGTGTTTTCAACACTTTCCCTTTCCTTTTCCATGTAATTTCTCATCTTGAAGGCCAGTTCCGGATATTTCAGGGAGAGAATCCTTACTGCCAGAAGGGCAGCGTTTTTGGAATTGTTGATCGCAACTGTTGCAACAGGTATGCCAGAGGGCATCTGCACAATAGAAAGGAGTGAATCGATCCCCTTAAGTGCCTTTGTCATGATTGGAACCCCTATAACTGGCAGGTTTGAGATTGCGGCTACCATTCCCGGGAGATGGGCGGAACCACCTGCACCGGCAATAATAACCTCGATTCCTCTGGAACTTGCCTTTTCCGCAAATTCATACATCATCTTTGGAGTTCTGTGTGCTGACACAACCTTTGATTCACAATCCACCTGAAATGAACGCAAAACTTCACATGCTTCTTTCATGACTTCATAATCTGACTGACTGCCCATTATAACTGCAACTTTCGACAAATGTTTCACCTCTACAGCAACTTAATTTCCATATTGCTTTATGTCTTATTACTTCAATATAATTTATAATTATTTATCAAAAGTTCTTCCAGAGTTCGTATTTTTTCCTTTTATCTAAATTGACACGACTCAATTCATAGTTTTCAGGAATGCACGTATTCTTCATAACTTTTGGATGAGATGGTATTTTTATTATGATGTAAACGTGCTCACTTTGGAGTTTTTCCAGATCACACAGGAATTTCTTAAAATGCTTTTCCTGTTCTGTTTTGATCGAGCTTGAGTTGTTACCGGAACTGTATTTTCTGAGATTCAGGAATAAAAAGTCATTTTCTGATAAATCTCCCCGGACAGCTTCATAACATCCCCTCTTCATCTCAATTTTCTGTAGCATCCTGGAAAATTCAACTATTTCTGTTTCAGTTGGGAATTCAAGGTTCCTTTCACCTGTTGATGAACGTTTTAATATTCCCGATATACCTGTACTGTTATTTCCAATGGCATTCAATATATTTATTTGCAGATAGGTCACTGCCTCTTCCATTGTCCTGTGGTTCCTGATCTCCTTATATCTCTTTCTCAATGCCAGAAGTGCCCCTCTTGTTCTTCCCCTGTAACTGCCTTCAAATGCATAATAAAACTCTTCCGGCATACTTTTCACATATTCATATAAGTTTATGAGGCTATCATCCGGATCAGATAGCATTGGACACACCAGTTTTCCTTCCTGATTTAGATCAATAAATGTCTGCATTGAACCGCAGAACGGATCGATATAATGATTGAAATCCCGCGGGATTAATCTTTTGATGTCATCCGAAAGTTCTTCTCCTGTCTCATCGTTTATAATCGGTCCAGTCAATGTATTGATATTCAAACATTCTATAAATGGACTGGTGTTTTCACTCCAGTTTCTCCTTTAGTAGTGAGGTGATATATCCCTTCACCTGGCTGAAGTTCAGCTTTGGAGGCATTGGAGCTTCATCAGGATCTATAACAATATCGACGATTGTGGGTTCATCCTTCATGGACAGGCTTTCCTTTATGGCAGGCTCCAGCTGATCATATTTTTCAACCCTGAATGACTTTATTCCAATTGCCTCTCCTATACTGGCAAAATTCAGGGGAAATAAATCAGTGCCAAAATTCGGGAATCCCATGACTTCTTCCTCAAACTTTATCATTCCCAGCTCAGAATTATTGAAAACGAACAGCTTGACTGGCCTCTTATATTTCCTGATTGTTACAAGCTCTGGCATTGACATTGCAAAGCTGCCATCTCCTATGAGTCCTATAACCTGTGCGTCAGAAGAAAATGATGCTCCAACCGTTCCAGGTATTCCTATCCCCATGCTTCCCAGCCACGATGAATAGACAAATTTTCTTCCAGTTTTTGTTCTGAAGTTCCTGACACCCCACACCGTAACATTTCCTGTGTCAACAACAACCGTTGCATTATTATCCGCATACTTGGAGATTATGGCAGGAACTGATTCTGGATGGATGAGACCACTATCAAACTGCTCCTTCTTTTCCAGGCTTTTTATCCATTCTGTTTTTACTGACTCAATTGAACTGTAATATTTTATTTCCTTTGAACCTACATCAATCTTGCTGAGAAATGTCTCAGTATCACAGATCAGTCCTATATCAGATCTCCTTCGCTTACCAATTGATAGCGGGTCCGTATCTACCTGTATTGTTACCAGGTTTTCCGGTATGAACTGCACATATGGATAGGATGTGCCCAGCATTATGATAAGATCTGCCCCCTCAATTGCCCTCATGGAAGGTTTCGTTCCAAGTAAGCCCAGACTCCCTGCAACTCTCCGGTCAAGATCATCAACTATTCCCTTCCCGTTAAGAGCGTAAATTATGGGTGCTCCGATTTTCTCTGAGAACTCCATAATCTTCTCGCCGCATCCCCGTGCACCCTTGCCGATGAATAAAACTGGTTTTGTAGACCCTTCTATCATTGTAGATCG
>JAKARU010000048.1 GCA_021819225.1 Thermoplasmata archaeon | reverse complement strand
GATCTAGCAATGTCGCTTTTCTCTCTGAGGAAATTTTAAAAGAAATTGTTAATGAAACCTCTGAAGGGGCAGAAATAGGATGGCTTGCTTTAGGAGAGTTCATTTACGCAAAAGGAGATGAAAGGTTGAAACAGGAGCCCTGGATGAGAATTATCGGCCCAAAAGTCACTCCAAGATTTCAGATATCAAGCCTAATTTCTAGAAGAACATTCGTTTTCGCCAGGGCTGGATATGGTAAATCAAACCTCATAAAATTACTGTTCAGCAATCTTTACAAGGAAAGCCCTACCGTTCAAAAGAGAGGAAACAGAAGAGTTCCTGTCGGTACTGTTCTATTCGATCCTGATGGCGAATATTTCTGGCCAGACGATAAAGGTCACCCTGGTTTATGCGATGTGCCAGAACTGAAAGATAAAATCGTGGTTTTTACTCAAAGAGAGCCCCCCAGTGATTTCTATGGATCATTCATTGCTGGAACTATTAGGCTGGATATTAGGAGACTAAAACCTTCAGATGTGATATCCATAGCTCTATCACCAGAAAAGCAGGATCAACAGAATGTCAGAAAACTTAAAGGATTAAATGAACAGAATTGGAGAGAATTAGTGGATGAAATCCATAAACTTGGTAATTTTGCTGATGAAGTTAAAATTGGAAGTCTGCTTGGCATTGATCCTGAACAACAAAGTGCTGAAATATATGCTGCAAGAGCTAATATGACAGCTATTGTCAAGATGCTTCATGATCCTAGCAGTCTTATGGTGGATATGTTATTACATTCCTTGAAGGAAGGAAAACTATGCATATTTGATGTGTCACAGATTCGAGGTTCGTCTTCTTTAATATTGTCTGGCTTAATACTGCAAAGAATATTCGAACATAATCAAAAGGAGTTTACTAAGTCAAATCCCGATACTATTCCAACAATAATGGTTGTTGAAGAGGCACAGTCAGTATTGAGCGAATCCTCGGTTTCCTCAGGAGAAGGCCCTTATGTAACGTGGGTAAAAGAAGGAAGGAAGTATGATCTGGGAGCAGTTCTCATAACTCAACAACCGGGAAGTATTTCGTGGCAATTGTTAAGTCAGGGAGATAATTGGTTTATTTTTCATTTATTATCACAAGGCGATTTAAACAATGTTAAAAAGGCTAATTCCAATTTTAGTTCCGATATTTTATCAAGTTTACTTAATGAACCAATACAGGGAAATGGAGTATTCTGGAGCAGTGCAAATGGGCATGCCTATCCAATACCGATAAGAGTGCTTTCCTTCGGGGACATGTATACTCCTTTGGACACAGAATATACCAAAAAATCAGAAAACATATACGCGAAGCGTATGAGTAATAAATTTAGAGATGAATTACAGAAGATAGCTAAAGAATCATATTCTGATCAGGAAGGAAAAGAAACAGAGGTAGCAGATACTTCATCAAATGAGGGAATTGATGTTATAGATGTTTATGTTAGGCAGGCAAAAAGAACCATAGAACAAGATATAGATTTTATGAAGAAAATAAAAGAAAAGGGAATTCCCTGGATGGAGCTACAAAAAAGAATTAAAAATGTGATGACAGGTATAACTGATGAGGAGGAAAGAAACCATGAAGCTTTTCGACTTGTACCTGTCGTTATGTTTGCACTTTCTGGAGGAAACCAAAACGAAAAATGGATCGTGGAGAAGAGGGAATCAATGAAGAAACCGGGTACAATGACTTCTTGGATTATAATCCGTTAATTTTTTGTTCAAAAGATTTTAAAAATATAAAAACGGAATGTTAGATATTACAACCATTCTAATATTTCCTTAAAATATTCTCAGAAAGAAAAAGTATTTTATAAAATTAAAAATAAAAACTTTAAGTTCAAGAACTTTTGGAATTTTAACATATCCTGCAGAAAATATATTTTCATAGAGAGATGTTGAAATTATACCACTCATGATCTTCCACAATAAATACATAAGTTCCAATTTAAATTTATTTGTTCTCAATAGCCCATAGCATGCATCTTTACAACTGGATCGACTGACGAGACAGTTATCCTTTAAAATCTGTAGACGCATTTAGATAGTTCCACTTATGAGTCCAACTTAATCTGTAATTCCAAAAATTTTATTGCAAATACGTTTATTTAGTATATTAATTAATTTTTAATGGTTGAATCCTTGCCTAAGAATGGATCCATTTCTAAACCTGATTCTTTTTCAATTTCATCAGCTTCCAAAGGAATTTAGAAATTAATTTTCAGGTCTCAGATGAATTTGATACTTCTTTTTCAAGATTATCCATGAATTAATATGAAGGCTTTGTTAAAAACGCTCACTATCAGAGAGTGTAAACGCCAGATGAATATTGTCCAAAATCGGCAAATGAAATCTGTCCACCCGTATTTATGTTTTCCATTTTTTTTCACTTCTCCCTGTAAGGCGGAGGATTACCCTTCCGCCGGTCTTTGAGCCTGTAAGACTCACCCTTGATGTTCAACACCGTGCAATGATGTAAAATCCTGTCCAGGATGGCTGATGCCATCACCTGATCTCCCATGACCTCATCCCATTCTGAAAAAGACTTGTTGGATGTGAAGATCGTGGATGATTTCTCATACCTGTGCGAGACAAACTGGAATAGGAGATTTGATTCCTCACGGTTCAATGGCAGATAACCAATCTCATCAACTATCATGATCCTGTACTTTGAATAGCTCCTGAGGAGGATGTTAAACCTGTCTCTCTGGTATTCCTTCCTGAGAGACTGCACCAGTTTCACTGCAGATGTGTAATACGCGGAAACGTCGGACTGGAGAGCCCTTATTTCAATGCAACCGAAAGATGTGTCTTCCCTACTCCGGGAGGTCCAAGGAATACCATATTCTCTTTATTATGCATGAATCTGAGTGTCATGAGATCATCTATGACTGACTTGTCGATGGATCTCTGGAACGGGAAATCGAACTCCTCCATGGTTTTTCTGAAGGGAAAACCTGCATACTTCAACTTTGTATCATATCTTTTGGAGAGCTTGCTCTTCACCTCTTCAGAGAGGAGATGATCCAGGATCTCCATGATGCTTTTGTCCCTGGCATTCTCCAGATAATTGTCAATGGTGTGTTCAATGGTGTCCATTCCAAGAGAGATCAAACTTTCATGCACCCTTTCATAAGAATCCATTAAATGACCTCCTCATATTCTGACAGATCACGCTTCTTCACCCTTGTCTGGAAATTCTCCATATTCTGTCCCCTGATCGCTTTGAGGAGGCCTTCAAAATGCTATTTCCTCCTTGATATTCTTCCGGATCCGGGGAGAATATCATGTTCTGCCACGATCAGAGAATCAATCTGTATCTTCAGGGTTGACGATTCTGTGATCCTAGCGGCCCTGCCTGCGTATATCCATGGAACTGAATATCTGTTCCCCTTGTAGGAAACATAGCAGTCCCTGGATATTTTCCTTATCTTCTCTATCCTGATGGAATAGTCCTGCACTGAATCCATGGGATTGAGATGCTCATTCTTCAGTCTTTCATGTGGTATTTCATGGGTGGTGCCATGGATATGGGAATTGACCTTCAGAAGCCATTCCTGACATTGTACATTGATGTCTGGGATGGACTCAAAGGATCTGCCTGGCCAGAAGTTGTACCTGAGATATTTGATGGTATTCTCGATCTTTCCCTTAGTCTGTGCACGGTAGGGATAACAGAGTCTTACAATTATACCATAATACTGGGAGAAGCTCATGAACTCTCCGTTGAACCTTGACTCTGAAGCTTTGAGCTTGCGTTCAAGGACGATCTGTTTCATGTTGTCATAAAGGATTGTATCTCTGTATCCACCAAATAAGTGAAAGGCATTGAGGTGCATGCGGATCACATTTCGTGTGCTGATATCAGTGGTGAATTCTGCATACCTCACCCTGGAGTATCCAAGGATCATGCTGAAGGCATACAGTTTTCTCCTTTTCCCGTCAATATCTATGTATCCAAACTCTCTGAAATCCACCTGAGACTGCTTTCCAGGATCGGTTTCGTACCTGTAGACTGCCATTATTTTCCTGTCATTTCTCATGGGCCTGCTGTACTGCTTCACAAGGGAATATGAACCCTGGAATCCTTTCTTCTTCAGCTCCTCGTATATCCTCACTGCAGAGAGATTGTGCACATCAATCATCTCCCTCATGAGAGGAATATACGATTTGATCATGGATTCTGCAGGGATCCTTTGATATTGTGGCAACTTTCCTGATCTGAGATATTTCCTTACAGTTGTCCTGCTTATCCCCAGTCTCCTTGAAATCTCACTGATGGAAAGCCCCTGATCCTTCATGCTCTTTATCATGTACCATCCCTCCTGTTCAAGCAACCCGCTGCACCCAAACTCTGCATATGGGACTGGCTATTTTTCGATTGCCAAAACTGGAAACTTTTCGTCTGCCATAATTGGACAGAATTCACTTGCCATTTACACATTCACACCCTGGCTAAATTTAATAACGTTTACTTTTACTTGACTTATTCATCTTAAAACTTGCCTTGACGTTTTGCATATAATTTTTCTTTTGAGTTCAAAGACTGTCATAATATCCTCTTTACCAACTGCTAGGTACCCTTAAATCCTACACCCCGTGAAAAGAAATACCCATTATATTCATCATGACACTCCAGTTCTTACTAGCGTAGATTTCCATTAAAAGTCTCTTAGAATTTCCATATATGTGAATGAAAGTGTTTAACTGATAGAAACTCTATTTTTGTTTCCTTAGTATTTTTGAAATCTTTTTGTTTTCATTGCTGAACATCAGAAAATTTATCGGGAAGATTACCGTATTCATCATTGGATAAATTTAAAAATATTTTTTCTTGATTTCTAGTAGATCTTAATAATTGCTTAATCTTTAAATGAAACAAGCGTGGCAATATTCTTACCATCGCTTACACCGGGAATGAAGCACACATATCTACCCTTGCAATCAATTAATGATTCTTTATTTATGTGATCTTTGAAAGAATTCGGAAAGAACAAATAACCCTGACCTCCAGATTCTATAAGACCAAAAATCCTGTTGTAATTGTAAAATTTTACGTAACCGTATAATGTAGATGCTCCCACATTTTCAAAATTCTCTGAGTTTTTCTCCTCACCAAGTTTCTTGAATTTATTCTCCCATTTTGGGTTCCCTACACAATTGCTCTTCCCCTTTGAAACTAGTTTCTTCATTTCGTTTTGACTAATAAGATTACCCTTTCCTGCAAAAACGACCAAATAATAACAAGCTTCATAAAAAGCAGGATTTATTGGATCAATCAAACTATTACCCAGTCTAATTGGTTCTACGACTTTGTAAAGATAGGAAATACCTTCTTTTAAATTATCGGTTTTGCAGAGAACTACACCTAATTCTACGTAGGCGCTGGACCTTAGACTCAAGAGTTTGATATCGCGAGGAGATAGTTCGAGTGCAGCATCAATGGATGAAAGAGAATTTTTAAAATTATTAAGTTCCCCTTCAAGATCTTTTCTTTCCCTGCACGCTTCAGCTTTTCTTTTAAAATTGTTTGCTAAATATTGCAAAGTAATAATTTTATGTCGTATATTTGGATATTTTTGATCTATTAATGCAGAATGAAACTCCGCGTCAGCATAATCGTATTCTCCTAAGAATGTATAAGTCCTTCCAAGTTCGTTGTAAATAGGTAGATATTCTGGATTTAATTTTTTAGCCTGTTTTAATGCAGAAACTGCCTCTGAATATTTCCTATTTTTACGCAGCATTTTGCCATATGTAAACCATGAATGAAAATTTGAATCATCAGAGTCAACAGCTTTTTTTATTAATTCAAGTGCCCTTCTAATAAAACCTCGTTCGAACTCAAACTTTGAATATTCAATCAACGCATATGAAAAGTTGGGAGAATATTTGATTGCTTCTTTGAATAATTTTTCAGCCTCTGTAAGATCTCCCTTGAATTGGTAATTCTTAGCGGACTTAATATATGTGAAAGCAATTTTATCACTGTCTGTCTTCACACCTAATGAAAACAAAGATTGAGCATAGGCTGATTTTGCAATCTCCTCATTTTGTATCTGATCTTCTAAATGATATTTATTAGTTTGCAATATACGTAATGTTTCCACTTCATTCTGAAGTTTTGTTTCAACAAATCCCATAGTCAAGTCCAGCATATAATACACTGTTTCAGTAGAATCGGAACCTTCAATTACTTCAGAAATTATAAATGAACTTAGTTGAAGTTCTTTGATAGCATTATCTAAGTCATCGTCACCTAATTTTGAGATATTGGCTAGAATTGGTTTTCGAATACGTTTATTTTCATAAACTATTATACTAAATAGTACAGTCTTTGAACTGGGAGATAGCAATGAGAAAACATCATTGAACGCAAATTGAGCGATTTCACTGTTACCCTCTAATATCACTGAGAAAGCAATGTTTATTTCTTTTCCTAAGCAAACTTGACCTATTGACCACTTTATTAGTAGTGGGTAGTTTCTAACTTTGAAACACAAGTTATTTATTGCCGAATCACTCAGACCTACCAGATCTTTTCGGTTCCTTTCCCTTGATACTAATCGGAATAGCCTTAGAGCATCCTTATCATTCAAATTTCCCAGTTGGTATCTTCTTTCAAT
>JAKARU010000047.1 GCA_021819225.1 Thermoplasmata archaeon | reverse complement strand
CTATATACATATTGCACACACTATGTAATATGGTTGATCCTCCAGAATGGGTGAAGAAGTACAAGACAAAGGTTGTCGAGATAAGAAAATCAGGAGATCGTTATTATACATATGAGATGACCAGTAAATGGAACAGGGAAAAGAAGAGGGCTGACAAGATCACTGGAAAGTACCTGGGTGTAGTAACATATGATGGCATAGTGAAGACAAGATCCATGGGAATGGTGAGATTAGATCATGAATACGGAAACATAGCTTTACTCCATGGAATAGCAGAAAAAACCATGATACCTGTACTGAAGGAGATATATCCAACAATGTGGGAACGCATCATCTCATATGTCATGTTGAGGAATATACAGCCACTTCCAATGAAGTCTGTACACTACCTGTATGAGAGGACATATCTGTGCAGGATAATGGATGAGAGCATGTCACCGGATTCATTATCCAGAATGCTCTCATCACTTCCGGAAGATCAGAGCATCCGTGTCATGAGAAAACTCACAGAAAAGGGTGAATATGTTCTCATGGGTTCAACGGCCATATTCTCCTGGTCAGAGAACATTTCATTCCTTGAACCGGGATATAATTCAAGGAATATACACATACCCCAGATCAATGTCATGATGCTGTTCTCATCAACAAGGACATTGCCAACATTCGTAAGGGTACTCCCAGGATCCATAAGGGATGTTTCCGCTATGTCAAAAGCAATTGACATGGCAGGAATTGAGAAGTGTGTCATAGTGGCCGATAAGGGATTCTTCTCTTCAGATAATGTGGATAAGCTGAAGAAAAAACATCTCAGCTACATCATACCATTGAGGAGAAATTCATCACTCATACCTGAACAGGATCACTTCATGGGTGTGTTCATGTATGATGGCAAGCCTGTGAAGTACTGGAAGAGGAATGAAGATGTGTACATATTTGAGGATCCTGTGCTGAAGAGCGAGGAAGAAAAAGATTATCTCATCCGTATTGAGGAAAATAGGAAAAGCAAAAAACAGTATGATGAAAATGAGATCAACTTTGGAAAGCTGTACCTTCTTTCGGATCTCAATGAGGAACCGGAAAGAATATATGGATTATACAAACAGCGTGAATATGTGGAATACGCAATCAATGTTTACAAGAACGATCTTGAGGCAGATCGATCATACCTGAGGGATGATCATATGCTATTCACTTACATGTTCTTGAATCTGCTGTCACTGTACCTTCACTTCCAGATACTCAACATGATAGATGGGAAATACAGTGTGAGGGATATACTCCTCATACTGTCAAGGATCAAGATGTACTAGAATCGACCTGATAACCTGCCCCATCAGTGACTTCTCCTCATACTGTCAAGGATCAAGATGTACGGGATGGAGAAAGGGGAGATCATGAGTGAAATACCGAAAAAAGCGAAAGATCTGGTGGCAGATCTGAATATTGATCTGGACATATTACGTAAAAAAGGGTGAGTTAAGGCCTAACTGAATAAATGAGATCATGTGATACTATGGATTCATGCATGTTTCCCCTGATGATCCTCCATTCCATGATCATGAGGGAATCAAAATCCATTGAAACATGACATTAACGTCCATAGAACCATCCACTATCCGGATCCTTATAATTATTCCAGTTACTTCTCCTCCCTGCAGTGGAATACCTGCATGTGTGGATCATGAAGGAATAAATTGCTGCAGGTGATCCTATGGAATAAGCCATGGCAATGTCACTGCTTATTGCATTTATGTCAAGTGAATGTGCCCTCCTTGATAATGTCTGGAATGAGGGTATTTCCATGATGCCTGTCATTCTCATATATTCCTCATGGTTTCTGAGGAATATACCTGCAGACCTGTATGAGATATTGAATATAGGCAATAGGACAAGTATTTTCAATATCTGCCTGTCAGTATACTTTCTCTTCCTTTCATCAATGGAACTATATTGTCTATGATCTGCATAATCATTGGGATATGCTTGTTCCGCATATCCTGTAATTATAAATTTGTAGATAATGTTAGACGTCTGTCTGACTATATATAAGATATGAGATATCTTATATAAATGTATGACGATTGTCTTACTAATTATAAAATCTTAAATATATTATACCATCTAGTGAAAGAGAATCCATTTAGAAACATATTGACTTCTTTAGATACCAATATAGTTATATACTATAATTTATATCCCAAAAGAATGAACAAAAGAAAGATATTGATAGCTTTGTTCCTAACAATGGTCATGATGGGTTCAGCATATGCTGTACTTGGGAGCATGACAAGCGTTAACGGAAACACGAATAGCACAATTTTTTTAAGTGATTTAGGAAGTAGCCACAGCGCAAATACGCTGACGCAAACTCAAGCTACAAGCAGTGCATGGCAATATCCTACAAATAATGTAACGACAGAACCGCATTACACAGGAGGAGTTTTTAAAATAGGTCAAATAGGAAATGCAGGCTCAATGAATCCTTTTCAAGAAACAACATACTGTGATGCATACGTTGACTGTCAGATTTGGGGGCAAACAGCATTATATGAAACACTGCCCAACGGGACAACAGTTCCATGGATGGCCAGCGGATTAACAGTTCAACATGTGGGACCAGGAAACCAGACTTATGATGTACTTACCAATTCATATCAGAACTATTCGTATGTTTACACAGTGCATATAAGGCCATACATAAGATGGACAGACTGGTCAAGTCAAAATAATACACAGACCTATATATTCTCAAACCAAACAGATTTCTGCTATAACGGTCAGTTGGTACACCACACCTATAAATCATATGAGCCGACTGTAATGAAGAAATATTATCTTCAATCTGCCGATGTAGTTTTGAACTACAGGATAAAAAGCTTCTTTGGGGACTTTCCAAATGTGGTTAATGTTGTACCAGATGGGAACCTATCAGTGAAGTTCTTTGTTACACGTCAGACGCTTTTATTATACACAGATGTACTATCTTGTGATGTCCTTCCCTATAATGTGTGGGTAAAACACGACTACACAACATCAGGAGCAGGACTCTTCAATTACACAAACACTTCTTCGACAGCACCATTCCATAACACTGCCACACCAGGTCAGGGTTATTGCGGATGGAACCTCGGATGGAACCCAACAACCGGTTCAGCTCCAGGTATGGTAGGAGCAGGTGCATTTATGGTCTCAAATAACTTTGGGATGCCACAGGGTCAAGTGATACCAGGTCAGCATGAAACACTTTATGTAAATCCCTATTACTTTACCCAATATACTAACGCAACCAGTGGACTTAGACAATTCACTCCGAAGATATATGAAATTTACATGCCAATATATGATTCCGTTTCATCTGAGGTATCTGCGTTTGAAAAAGGACAAATAGATACTACAAGCCTTGCTCCTTCACCTAACTTCCTTCCCCAGCTAAGTTCTACTCCTAATAGCTTTATATACAAGAAACTTTCAAGTGCATATGGATATTGGGAATTAAATACTGCAGTAGCACCACTAAATATCACAGCTTTCAGGCAGGCACTTTCCTATGCAGTTCCATATACATACATAAATCAAGTAATTCTTGATGGCTTAGGATACCCTTCGTCAAGTGGAATAAATCCTGGAAACACCTTGTATTACAACACCACTGCTCCTCAGTACACTCTTAATATGGCAAAAGCAAAGAGCCTTATTCAATCAATACCTGGGATGACATTCTCGTCATCAGGCCAATTAATGTATCAAGGAAAGCAAGTTACTCTAACAGTTCAAATTACTACGGGAGCTGAAAATCCAACTGGGGTCGCGGCCATAGAAAAAACCTTCCAGTACTGGAATACGCTAGGAATTAAGACGGTACTTAAACAAGAAGCTTTCACAACATTACAGTCAAATGTTGATACCACAATCTTGAGCCATCACAAATCTAATCTATTTGAAATAGCTTCTGAAGGGGAATCAACAAGTCTGAGCGACCCAATCTTGGACTGTCAGGCCCATCTATCTCCAGTAGTGGGAGTTCCAGATAAATCATATCTTGGTCCATTTTCATCAATGGAAGTAAATGGTAAAATGCTTAGTGGTGCTCAAGTACAGCAACTATATTGTAATCTAATAAACAAATCTATAGACACAAATAATTTCGCTGTAGCATCCCAGGTAGCAAAAAGACTTGATTCTCTTATAATAGAACAGGATCCAGTCATAAGCACAGGATATGCAACGGATTTGATTCCACTTTCCCACGCTTTCTCTAATTATTCAACAACTTACTCAGCGGCAACATACCTTTACTGGTTCTGGGAGTACACGGCGATATATAAGAACACCTCAGTAGTAAACGTAGTACACAAATACAAGTTGAATATTTCCGAATCTATGGCATATGGTAATGTATATAATGGCAAAGAATATGGAAACATAACATTTACAGTGATGAATGGAACGTCACCGGCTAAGAATGTGGAAATATTCGTAGGAGATTCATCAACTTATGGTGGTCTAGTGAATATAACCCCAAATGAAATAGTGACGAACCAACAGGGAAAAGCTGTCTGGGAATTTAAGGTTGTGTCATATCTATCATCATTGTTTACAGGTACCAATGCAACAACAGGGGCCACTTATTCCGTACATAATGAAACTATGCAAGTAGTAGCATCCGCATCACAGCTTCATGCACCTCAGACCGGTTCGGCATCTGGGACTATAAACTTTAACATTATCAACGGACCTATACTAAAATCTAGCTATTTCATAAGAAATAAAGTATATAACACTACAGAAGTGCAAGGAATACAATATCTCGAAAAGGGACAACTTGTTTTCAATGTTAGTTATAATGGTACCCCATACAGTGGTGCATCTGTAATGCTCAGTAAATCTTCAGTGATTGCAGGATTAAACTTCTCTTCATTGAGCGCTACAACTAATTTAGCAGGTGAAGCTATATTCAACTTTACCGTATCCAGTAAGAACCTTACTAGCACCGAGTTAGTTGGAGACCTAAAAAATACGACGATCACAGCACAGATATACTCTAATAGCAAGACAATAAACAACTATACAATGCAACCGACTCTAAGCCTAGCAAAAATATATAAAAAAGTAACTAGCAGTAGTGACCTTGATATCATAATAGGAGGAGGAGTCGCTGGGTTGGTAATAGTAGTTGGAGCGGCATCTTATCTACTGTACTTCAAGAAAAAAATTAAAAAACCATAAAATTTTTAAATCTCATTTTATTATTCTCTCTAAAATATGAGGCAGAAAATGAATAAATATTTACTCATGAGAAAAATTATCCAGGACATTTCAATGGTTTTGGTTGTAACCGTCATTATTTTCATCGTTTTTAGATTAATGCCAGGAAACCCAGCCGAATTGTTCATTACTGTATCAAAGACAGGATACATCAACCCTGAGGCGTATCACAACAGATTAGTACAGCTTGGTTTGCAGAATGGAAAATATTCTCTTACTGATTTTGAAACGTACTTATATCAGATGTTTACGTTCAGCTGGGGAAAGGATTACGTCCATCAGGGTGAGTTAGTTTCAACCGAGATTGCTTTGGCCCTGCCATACACTCTTGTATTAATTGGTACTACAGCAATTCTTTCATTTGCCTTGGGAATTCCATTTGGAATTTTGGTATCAAGAATAAGGGGTGGGAAGAAGGAAGGAGTCATTCTTTCAGTATCACTTATCGTTAACTCAATACCATATTTTATCATAGGTGTTTTTCTATTTTTATACTTTGTCGTTGCACTTGGCTGGTTTCCAATTAAAGCTCAAATACCTTTATCATACATAGAATCTCCAACTCCATCTACTTTTATTACTTTACTTTACGACATGGCACTTCCATTCTTTTCTTTGTTATTAATAGAAACGGCGGGTCATATGATAACAATGAGGGCCGCTATGGTTTCAACCTTAGGTGAAGACTACATTACAACTGCAAGGGCTAAAGGAGTGCCTGAAAAAAGCATATTGAGAAAACACGCGGCTAGAATTGCAGTTATTCCGGTGACTACAAGACTAGCACTACAAATTGCATTTTTAATGAGTGGATCATTGATAGTTGCTATCATATTTAACTGGCCTGGTATGGGTCCTCTCTTGTACCATGCTGTTTTAGATGAAGACTATCCTTTGAGTGAAGCATCTACATTTATAATTGCGCTCCTTACAATACTTGCATATTCGATGATAGACTATATTCACGCTTGGTTAGATCCAAGAATTAAAGTATAACCACATTTTAGGTGTTAAAAATGGTAAATAAAAAAAATAAATATGCTATAATACGTCCATCTATATATTGGAAGAGACTGTATAAGCAGTTCACAATATTCTATAGAAGTAAATACGGAAGGGCAGGATTTTATATCCTTCTGGCATTTGCGATTGTTACAATGATAGCTCCATATGTTGGTGGAAATGTTGGATATTATGCATCTGCACCCACAATTGATTCTACTATCGCAAGTCCAATTGCCAGTGTATTTCTTAATAACCAGACACACGCCAGTAATAGTAGTTTCTACGGTCCAATATCTTCATCTGTTGAAGCCGAAGGTTACACCGGTGCAATCTATATAGGAAATACTGATGGTTCACTATATTACGTAGGTTTAGGAGAGCCAGGTACGCCTAAAGGATCGGTTGGTAAAATCTATGGTTCAAATTTCACCAGTAGTCACGAGAAGATGCTTAAACCTGTCCTTTTTGATTTAATAAATGGAAAGATCGGAA
>JAKARU010000046.1 GCA_021819225.1 Thermoplasmata archaeon | reverse complement strand
TCTTATTCAGCAGGACTTATTATTCTATCCCCCCGTGAGAAACTTAAAATAAAATGGAAACAATAAGGATGGAATTCATGGAATACAGCAAGTGAGGGTTATAAAAATGTCGTTCACTACATCCTTAGATCAAAACCTTATGCCACTTATCGCCATAGAAGGCATTCTATTTGGTCTTCTGGGCTTGAGAAAAAAGCAAAAGGATCTCAGGAATTTTCAGTCACACCTCAATAAAATAATCTACGCACTTTACAGAATAATAGGTTATTCAGGATTGGCTATATCAATCAGTCTTATTGCGCTTGAAGATATATACAATTTTAACTCTCAGTACCTATTTAAGCTACAATATACCTATGTGCTGCCGGCGTTCGCAATTTGGATTGTCATTTTCACCTTAAATGAGCTTACCCGGCCAAAGGAAAATGTTTCAGCCGAAAAAATCAGTTAAATGTTTTCAATTTGGGATCTTAATTATTTATCCAGGCACGTTCACAAAAGTCTTTTTCGAATATTTCTTGATGATATTATTAAGTTTTTTCGTCAAGATAAAGTGCATCAGAAGCTTTGGAAATTGGTATACTAGATATAAATTGTAATTTAACTTTTAAGAAAATACAATGTAGTTGATGGTCTGCCCCCTTAAATAGTAAGACAAGGTTGTCCTATAGTAACAGATATATATATTAATTGAAGAATTGAAGGGTGTATGGGAGAACAGTGACAGAACGGCGAAGATGGAAGGCGGAAGAGAAGCTTGCCATCATAAAGGAGCTAAAGGATAATGGCAGGATTGTTGAGACATGCAGGAAACACTCCATAGATCCTAGAATGTACTACAGATGGAAGGAATCCTATGATTCCTTTGGCCTGGATGGCCTGAAATCAAACCACAGGAGAATGGAACCAGGAAGGAGTAAGATCATGAAGGAGAATGAGAAGCTGAAGAGGCTTCTTGCTGAAAAGGAGCTGGAGAATGCACTGCTGAGTGATGCTTTAAAAAAAAGACGGTGAGGAAATAATGAACATGGCTAATGAATACATAGACATGGGATTAAGGGTGAGTGATGTTGCTGTAAACGCAGGTTCATAATTGTGCATTTTCGCCGGAATAAAATGACCCCTATCGCTGGTTTGATTTTGACCCATGTCCATGCTATGACAGTGGTCTGAGTTATATCATCTGGACTTGGAGAATGATACGCAATATGAGAGAGAAAGGAATGAGCATTAAGTCAATAGCCAGAGAACTGAATATATCCAGGAACAGTGTTAGGAAATATATGAAATCAGAACCATTGGTCAAAATGAACAGGAAGAGAAAATCAAAGCTTGATCCATACAGGGACACGATCAATAGTGATTTCAAGAGATAGCCAGAATACAGTATTATTGCTGTATATGATTATATTATTTGCAAGGTCCACGGTTCCTGACCCCTTTGCAAAGATCTTTTCTAAAGCTTTTGCCAAATTGGGGCTACGATGATGAATGAATAAACATTCAGATGATCAGAGTGGTGACTTTTTGAAAGAAAGGCTGATGCTGCTTGTTACCAGATCGAAAATATGAGAAGATGACACATGCAAAAATGTTTCTGAACGATTGAAAATGCTGAAATAATTTCGACCGTAAGGTGAAGACTGCCATGTTAGGATCAAACAGTTTTAATTTGATTTATTGATAAAGCTTCATGGAAAGGGGAAAGGGATACAATAAAAATGAAATAGAGCGAATTCTCACCGATCTAAATATGACCGGATTTCAAAAGAAGGTATTGATGTATGTTTATGAAATCCCAAAGGGCGAAACAAGAACTTACAAACAGGTTGCAGAGGCAATAGGTCATGGTGGGGCCTACCGTGCCGTTGGAACAGTTCTTAAAAATAATCCTCTTGCACCAATAATTCCCTGCCATAGAGTAATTAAGAGTAACGGTGAATTGGGAAATTATTCCGGAGATGGTGGAACTGCCCGGAAAGAATCACTACTGCGTAAGGAAGGTGCAATAAAATAAAGGGATGATCTGTTGCATAATGGGAATTCAGAGATTTATTATCATTCGAGATAAACGATCCTCGATCCAAGATTCTCTATCTTGAATCTGTGTCTGACCAGGCCACTCATTGCCTGTTCTATGCTGTTGTGTTTCTCTAGGGGTGCTGAGAAGATAAGGAATCCTCCTCCCCCCGCTCCCATTAATTTTCCTCCTTCTGCACCTGCTTCAATGGCCTTATTATAATACTTATCAATAATACCATCAGTGATGCCCGATGTCAGTCTTCTCTTTATGAGCCAATTCTCGTTCATTAACTCACCAAGACGATCAAATTTTCTTTCTTTTAATGAATTATAAGTTTCGTATGCTATATCCCTCATCCTGTTATATTCATTAGCCATCTCTGGAATATGTTTAGATTGACTCTTATGTATATTCGTAGACATTCTTTCAACTCCTGTGTAAAATATCATGAGTCTTTCATTGAGTCTCTCCAAATCCTCGCCACGAAGTGGTATTCTGGATAGATTTACCTCTTCATCCTGTAAAAATTCCATTAACTGAATTCCACCAAAGGCTGCAATATACTGATCCTGTTTCCCGCCGGGTTCCCCAAGGATGTTTCTCTCAATCTTAACAGATTCCTCTGCAATGGTCCTTGGAGATACCGTTTCACCTATCCAGGTATGGAGTGCATTGAGCAACCCAACAAGAAATGAACTGCTTGAACCAAGACCAGTTCCACCGGCAGGGATTTCGGTGATGCTGATTATCTGAATTCCGGATTCTATCCCCAAAAGCTTAAGGGCTTCCCTGACAGTTGGATGCTGAATATCATTAACATTTTTTATTGCATTTTCTGTTCTTGAATAACTTACCCTGATTTCGTCAGGCCTGAAGTTCTTGGCTATTGTGACATAAATATATCTATCCACTGTAGCGGAAATTACTGCCCCAGGACCATAATTTCTATAGTACTCGGGCAAATCAGTGCCTCCGCCTGTAAAAGTAATTCTCAATGGGGTTCTGGAGGTAACAATTCTAAAACCTGCATCATTCATAAGATCACTTATATACTGTCCTCTACAATTTTGGATACTATATGACCAATGGCTATTGTTGATTCCTGTATATATGATGTCCTGTTACTGGAGATCTTTATCAAATTTTCATCGTTTATAAGTTCATTCAACTTCCCACCTTTGGAACCAGTGATTCCGAATAAAGTGCATCCAATTCTTTTTGCAGCCTCAACTGCCCTGACCACATTTTCAGAATTTCCACTGGTGCTCAGCGCTATGATTAGATCGCCTGGTTTGGCAAAAGCCTCAACCTGCCTTGAAAAAGTATCCCCATAGCTGTAATCATTGCCTATGGCAGTAATAGACGACGAATTACCATGGAGTATCATTGCTGGAAGAGGTTTCCTTTCCTTTTCGAATCTCCCTACAAACTCAGCAGCGATATGTTGTGCATCTGCTGCACTGCCCCCATTTCCAAAGAGTATGATCTTGTGACCAGTTTTAAAGGCATGAGATATGGAATCTCCGAGATAGAGTATCTTTCCTGGATCCAGTTGATCACGTACTTTGGAGCCCTCATCAAGATATTTCTTAATACCTTCAATATCCATGAACCAATATTGGCAACTAAAATATTACTATTGCTAATCAAATTGAAATGTAATGATGAGGAAAAAATCTTTATGACAAAACTGACTTTCAATGCTCCGCACAGGTATAATCAAAATTTAGCTTACCATGAACTGATACTGGTAAAATTTAAGTGTTTATGTATGATTTATAATTCAATGAATAAAATCCATTTAAGCCAAAGGCAGAAAATGGTTATAGCAATCTCAAGTGTCACAATGATGATATTGATCTCCTTTGCAGGGTTTGAAGTATATTCCTCCCATGGTTATGTGGGAACTTTCACAGTAGGGCCCAAAATAAATATAGCTTTGTCACAGAATCTTAGTTTCAATGGAACCACCAATGTGACTGAGAATGTTCAGATCATGGGAGTAAATCCATCATATTTTCCATCTAAAAATACCCCAATAGTTGCTAATTACTCCCTTCCTCAACAGGGATATATTACTCTTTTTAACATGACTCTATTCCCGAAAAACGATCAGAGATCATTTTCAGGTTTCATGAATTTCAGCAGATTTTCTGCAATTATGATGGGATGGCAGAGATATTACGAAGAAGAAGGATATTATCCAGGAACAAATGGCCAGGAGGTATCATTGCAGGTTGAGGCAACACTCTCCATACTTTACAATGGAAATCTCTCTGTATACTCATATTATAACAATATGCCCTTCAATCCCCTTTCTTCTAACGTAAGCATATATAATGTTTTAATCGGCCCTTTTAATCCCAACCACAATCTGAATCACTGGTTCGATAACACAGGAATCGGTTTACCATCGTACTCATTGCTTTCATATATACCATATTGCTTCAATTTAACACCATCCTATAACATGGCAAAACCAACCTATGTTACAAACATAAATCCATCTGTCCAGAACTACAATGCATATGCAAAAGCATCCCCCAATACAATTGCACCGCCACCATGTTACATTGGAACGAAATACATAGGAACCAGTGTAAATGTTGTTCAAGGGCCCTTTCCTCTATTCAGTATTCATGACAATGCAACCTTTAATATGACCAATAATCCATTGTACATCACAGCGTTTGTTGACTATTCCGGGGTAACCCTCTGCATGACCTCAGATCAGACAGGTGTAACTGCAGAAGGAAGTATAACGGATCAGATGTCCACAAATCCATCATGGGGAGGGAATGGCACACTCGTCGCAAATGGTGGGGGAGCCATTCTAATGCAAGCTTATCCTCTAAACTCCATATATGGTCAACCAAATGGAACTATAATGCGAACAGGGATAAATGAAACAACCGCTATGGTATACATATCAAATGCGACCTTTACTGTGACACATTACAACATATATTGCTCATGGAAGAATGGCCAGGGTCAATGCTTCGATAAATACCTTGGAAATGCAACCTCAATAGCGCTGACATCTATATACTCAAAAAACGATAATTTCGAGGTAGGATATGGATATGTTCCCATAGAGTATTATTATATCCTTCAAAATGCCACGAATGGCGAGATGAAGACCAATATTGGATCGCTGGCTCCCGCGAGAGGAATATCTGAAAGAACCATAATGGGAAAGACAACTGGCTATTCCAGTGCGGCCTCTGAGATGACAAAGGTAACCTCAGCATTGAAGACGTTTCCCGCAGGACTTGGTGTTGCACTGGCATTCATAACCTTTGAATCAGCACTAAATGGCGCTGACGGAGATGCATCGGAACCTGCAATTGTAGATGTGGCCCTTGCAACACTTGATTCTGTTATGCAACTCTCCGTTACTTTACTTACGGATTTCTCATCCATTTCTTTCTCCACAGATTCGTATTTTCCTGCTAACCTGTATTTCATAACGAGTGGAGAGCTTGACCCCAGCTACTCATACAGCCTCGTTGATTACCAATCCTTTAACCCTATCACATTCAATGCTAACGGAGAAACATACTCGTTTAATGGCCCTTCCAATTTTGTGGTGGCCTCGTAAAATTTTTTATTATTTCACTTTCAAGCCTTTAATCTTCTTTATTATTAGGATATATCATCTCGTGTGTAAACTCAAACTTTAGACACTTTCTGTTGATTAATTCCCTTGGCCCGAGACAGGAATATCCTATTGCATTTCATTCTTGCTGAACCTCTTCCATAAATTTCCTGTTCATCTCTCCACATAATATATATCGTGGGACTTGACAATCCCACATTTTTAAAAACTACATAAATTTCATTTGAATTTCTTTTCCTCTAAGATCTCAAACTAAAATCTTCATACTGACTATTTCTCCTAAATCGAGTTGAATGATTCTATGTATGCATTCCCTTAAATTAGGATGATCTACTCCCTTATGATGTATAGTCATCAATAACAGGAATTTCTCTTATCAAAGGCTATAATAATTGTTTATTCAGATCCCTATCATTGCAATGTTACACAATCCAATAGCCTCCGATTTCCCTTTTGTAGAGTCGATAATTGCGAGAAGATATGCGGTCATTGATTCTGATGGATACATGCATTCCTAATGCAGTACCCCCCAATGATCCTCTAACAATACATCGAAAACTGACTACACAACTCCTGTAAAAGGTTATCTGTTATTTTATGATTTTAACATAACCTAAAACAAAGTATTCCATGTGGAGAACAAAACACTGCGATCTACACCCATCATCGTGCTCAAGACATATCAGAGAATCTTTTCATCTGGATCAAGGACAACACAGATCTCAAACCACTATAATGTAACATTATAGAGATCCACAGTGTATTTTATATCGGCATTGATGAGCATGGAGAATATTCATATTATCCTATCCCCAATATTGTAGGTTGAACCGTAAAATTCAAATGCCAATTAAGGGATTGTGCATTGATTCATATGGAAAGGAGTCAATAAGGTCAAATATAAACCTCGATAAGATATGGATGAAGGATGCGGAATGGAAAGGAACCACAATTGGACTGCCGCTCAATAATGAAAAAGCCATAATTCTCGCCAGGGGACTTCTGGAGGCAGTAGAATCTTCAGAAGACTCAATAACTCACATGACCATATTTCCCAGAAGGAAACATCCTACGATCACAATTTCCTTTGATCAGAGTGATACTTTACGAGAAACTCCGTATGAAGAGCAATAATTTTCCACACAAACCAAAAAACCCTTTAATGTGAAAACCTATTCCTTCAGGAAGCAGGAAAGTTGAAATTATGACAAATAGTATAATTCTGCCACAATGGAGAAGAAGGCTTTTGGAACGACATCTGCTCACGGTACTCATATTGATTGAGCTCATTTTAAGCATGATATTCATCTCAATTGGATAAGATC
>JAKARU010000045.1 GCA_021819225.1 Thermoplasmata archaeon | reverse complement strand
TACAAACTGGAAAGCTTTGAGTGCAGGAGCCTTCCCGGGATTCAGCTGGTCAAAACCAAAGATACTACCAAACTATCTCACTGAGGAATATGTAGGCGCAATGGTTGCCGTTGTTGTATCAGTGTTTGTGCTTTATTTTGTCTTCAACAGAAGAAAATAAAATTTTTTATCATAAAAGAATTTAATCCATACAATTATTACTAAAGGATAATAAATGAAAGTTATTTTAGGCATCACTGGAGCATCTGGAAGTATTCTGGCCCAGAGGTTTCTTGAAACTGCGAACGCGGAAATCCACCTGGTCATTTCATCAAACTCTGACCAGGTCATAGAATATGAAACAGGGCACGACTCATCGTCATTCAGGAAGATGGCAGCGTATTCGTATGACGATAAGGATGTGGCGGCAAGAATAAGCTCAGGGAGTTTCATATTCAATGCAATGGTAGTAATGCCATGCTCAATGAATACGCTGGCAAAGATAGCTGCCGGAATCTCTGATTCTCTCATAACAAGGGCTGCTGCAGTAGCACTGAAGGAAAGGAGAAGGCTTATACTGGTTCCAAGGGAAATGCCATTGAGTGAGATAGCGCTTGAGAACATGACAAGAATCACGAGGGCAGGTGGTATTATCGCAGCTGCTATGCCTGCATTTTATACCAAGCCAAAGAGCGTAGACGACATGGTTGATTTCATGGTCGGGAGGGTCATGGACCTTTGTGGCATGGACAACAGTCTTGTAAAAAGATGGAAGGAGGAAGAGAGAGATTAAGTATCTTGCTGATAACATGCTGGGAAGACTTGCAAGGTACATGCGAATAATGGGGTACGATACATCATATCCTAACCTCGAAATATCGGACACTGAACTTATTGAGATCAGCAAGGCTGATGACAGGATTTTATTATCGAGAGACAGGCAGTTGTGCAGCAGATATATAAAATCCATATACATAGATTCAGACAGGATAGATGAACAGATAATACAGATCACAAACATTGAACGACCGAGAAGAGAACTTCTATTTTCAAGGTGTACTAACTGCAATGGGGTGCTTGTGAAGGGTGACAGTAACTGCAGGGAAGAATATGATCCAAGGAAAAAAGATTCTGTATATCACTGCCCGGACTGCGGCAGATGTTACTGGGATGGAACTCACTCCCAGAACATACTGGCCAAATTGGAGTCATTGAAGGTGTATTATGAAGCTCAGACAGAATGAGGAGGGATGGAGAGAAATACTGATAGAGAACATGGACGATCTATGGTACTTGAAGAATATCATCGATTCAGGCACAATAATAAAAAAAACTGTTCTGCGCAGGGAAGATAAGAGCGAAGACATGGAGAGAAGCAAGGAGACATCAAGGAAGCCTGTACTGCTGGAAATCAGGCCAGAAGAGGTATATTTCCAGCCATTCACGGACAGGCTGAGAATCCAGGGAATAATCATAAAGGGCCCGGAGGGTACACTGGGACAGCATCAGTCTCTGTACATATCTGAGGGGGAGAATGTTGAGATTCTTAAGGACCGGTGGGACAGGTCCACTGAGAACCTGATAAGGGATGCTATGCTGAAAGCATCTAACAATGCTCTTTTCATTGTTATGGATGATGAAACTGCAACATTCTGCATATTGAGGGAGTATGGACTCCAGACACAGGCCAGGATATTCTCAGGAAAATCCGGGAAGGAATATGCGGGAAATTATTCAAGGAAAACATACTTTGAAGAGATCATGAAGACACTTAATTCCATCAAATTTACAGGTCCAATCATAATAACTGGCCCCGGATTCGAGGGAGAAATGTTTGAAAAGTTTCTGAAAGAGAACAGCACGGGACTGAGAGTCAACTTCATACCATCCACAAGAGAGGATGAAAACGCAGTATTCGAAATAATCAACACAGAGGCAGTAAGAAAAATAATAGGCGATTCAAGGTCTTCCAGGGAGAGAAGGTACATGGAGCAATTCATGGAAGGACTGGCAAGGAATTCAATGGTCGCCTATGGGAAGGAAGAAATTTCAAGGCTTTCCCTATCAGGGGCTATTGACAAGCTGCTGGTTCTTGAAGATAGCTTCAGAAATGAGGACTTCCAGGAGATAATAGAAAACGTCAGTTCATCGGGAGGAGAGGTGATCATAATGAGTTCAGACGGAGAATATGGCAAAACACTGAAGAACTTTGGAAATATCGTGGCCCTTCTAAGGTACAACCCGTAATAGATCGCAGCATAATTAGCAGGAAACTCTCAGTTCGAGTTTCAAATATGCACCTTCACTGCGTTTTGACGTTTTCCATCATAAGCTTATTCAGCGAGTCTTTTAACACCAAAAGATATGTATATCTAATACACATAATCATATGTGCCAGCTCAAAGACTAAACGTAACTCTTCCTGAAGATGTGTCGGAAATTCTAAGTACAAAGAAGAATAAATCTAAATTTCTATCAGAGGCTGTGAGAGAAAAAGCAATGAATGACAAAAAAAAAGAAATTATGGAGAAAGCTGAGAAGCTAAAGCATTACTATGAGTCTGATAGTGATCTTAAAGCTCTGAATTCTCTTGATTCTCAGGATTTTGTCGATTGAGTGATACAGTTGTATCAAGGAGATATCTGGCTGGTAAATCTCTCACCAACTGTTGGAGCTGAAATAACAAAAACAAGGCCATGTGTCATAGTTAGCAGTAATGAAATAGGTATTCTTCCACTGAAGGTTGTTGCACCCATAACTGATTTCAAATCTCATTATTCTTCCGTTCCATGGATGGTTGAACTGTCTCCAGATGGAATAAATAACCTATCAAAGAGATCGGTGGTAGATTTATTTCAGATCAGATCGGTATCCCAGGAAAGATTGATCAGGAAAACTGGAAACCTGTCGGGAGATGAGCTTAAAAAAATACAGGAAGCCATCAAGATAGTTGTTGGAATTTATTAATTTCACAAATATTTAAATAATGCGATCTGGAATACGACTGTCGCAGGATATGGAATAAAGGCGGGCTTTATTATTTCCCTTAACTTATTATGCACTCCTTGCAGAAATAAGCGAAACTAGCCTGATTTTATATTGCTATTTGTGTCTACGTATCCGTCAGATCTGATGGATTAGCTTCATGACGGCATGCCTTTGAATCTGAGGTAAATCAAGATCAATCAGATTTTTTCTGTATATCTTTTGAAATGCAGTGCTCCCTGTAAAGTCTGGAAGAAGAGACAGGGTAAATAAATAGAATCTTACTCACTAAATATACTTTCAATTTTTCACTGAACCCGTTTTTGAGGAGTTGGATGGAAATAATCTCATAATAACTGGCATTTATTATATATAGAATTTTATGGCACTACTTTAGAAACTTTTAGGTAAACACTGTAATAGATCGCAGCATAACCGTCTGGAAATCCTCAATTTTAATATACCTTCTGGATATCCTGAAACCACTGCGGAGGTTGTCGAGCTAGGCTAAAGGCGATGGATTTAGGGTCCATTCCCGTAGGGGTTCGCCGGTTCGAATCCGGCCCTCCGCATATTTATATTAAAGAGTTTAAATCTTATTCCAAAATCACTTCTAGACCGTGTACTTTTCGAAATACAGGATCATTGGAAATAAGTGATAAACTTCGACTCAGTGCCTCTGCCGCTATTAACCTGACATGTAGCTCGGGAATATCTAGGGAAAAAAATATCCCATCCATCTTCTGGAAAATTGGATTGAGATATAAAAGAAGTTCCTCTTAGTTCATCCAGGAATTTCTTGATATCTCTCTTCGAATCAGTCAATCTCAGTCTCCCTTTCATTGCAATATAAATGAATCCTTCCATCACTATCTGCGGTACCGGAATCGAGGCCTCTCCCCTTTGGGCTAGAGAAAATATATCTGATGCAGGACTTGGAAAATTATCCTCTGGGTATCTAGCTAACACAACCGTATCTATCAGGAAGTTTTTCGCAACCTCCACTCTTTTCTTAAGCCTCTAAGGTCTTTCTCGAATCCTTTGGTATCCACCCTGCCTTTTAACATCCCTCTCAAAGCCCCCACATCATGTCTGATAATAATGCCGTCTCCAGAATCCGCCAAAATAACACTTTCTCCACTGCTCAGGTGGTATCTATCTCTCAAATCTTTAGGAAGTGTGATCTGACCCTTTGAACTAATAGTAACCTTTTTAACCATATGAAATGCAAGCACTATTGCCCATACTATCTTTACTTGAAGTAAAGAATTATGGATGAAAATTTTACAATCAAAAGTTAATAAATTATTCAATTAAAACAATATTAGAATCCGCCCATTCCCGCTTTTGAATTGTATAATATTTAAACTCATTTTGTAAAGAGAATGTGGTGAATATTAAATAAAAACTCAAAGGTTCCACAACCAGTGTATATTGCAGGAATTCAGTTTCATCGTCAAATGAACAGACGAATCAATGCTAGAATAAACGTCAGAATACGAGGGTATAAAAAAGATAAGAATGAATATCTATATGGTAACTTCAGTTAGAAACGAGTCAATAAATGAGGTTCATATCCTGATTGCTAAAGCAGTCAATAGTCCATGCCATCCCATGCTGATATCATTAATGTAAAGAAACTTGAACCAAATCTTTTTGTGAACTATGGAATATTAGTCCAAAGTAACTTTATAGTTAGCTACCTGAAAACAGAAGGAATCAAATGGTTTATATTTGCAGTTGTCAATCAAGAAACTATGCTAATACCTGTGGCAAGAAATATATTCAGATGGAGATCTAACGATCCTGAACTTGGAATAGATCAATACGGTACGATGTTATTGAAAGACGATTTAATAGTGATTGTAGATCCACCAATGGTTCCAGGGTTGGTAGAAGCTATAAGGATCCTGGGCAAGCCTGAAGCCGTCATAATGACTAACTTCGCCCATTCAAGAGGTAGTAATGCCATGGCCAGGCATCTTGGCATAGACCTCTATATTCCGGAAATTAAAGGCAAGGATGGAAGGGAAAATGAAGAGGAGATAAGATTTCTCCATCTGGACAGGGCAATAAGATACAATGAAAGTACCAAATTACCATTGGGAATTAAGGCTCATCATCTTAGACCTAAGACAGATAGCGGTGATGTGGTGTTTGATGAGATGGAACTTCAGTTCGAGAATTTCCTCGTTCTTGGAGATTCAGCCTGGGGGATCAACGGGAAGATAAACTACTTCCCTGCTGGCATTATGCCAGATGAAGGAAGGAAAAAGGAAACTGCAAACCGGATAGCTCTTGAAAAGCTTCTAAAAGAGACCGGTTCAAGAGGCTTAATTTCTGGTCACGGTGAGGTCATCACTGGATTATCACGATAAACAATTGTGATGAATGCATAGAAATAAACTGACATCCTGAATACGGGTCAGGTTCTTTGAACAGGGTGATAAAATTATTTCTACTCCCGTTATTTATACATGGGATATTTAGATGATAGAAAAAATTGAACCGGTTATACTTTTTGTAAAAAATTTCAAGGAAAGCAGAATTTTCTACAGGGATCAGCTTGGGCTGAAGGAAGAATCTTCCTCAAACAGCGAAAATGCGAACTTTGTTAGCTTTAGACTGTCAAATATCACTTTTTCCATACATGGAGGATATGAAGGGATGAATGGCGGTCCTTTGAGTATTCATTTCATCACTGAGAACATTGAGGAAGAAGTAAGAAGATTAAAAACCTTAGGAGTCAGGTTTGCAAGGGAAATAGAGGAAGTCCCATGGGGAGGGAGGGAAGCTACTCTCATTGATCCAGATGGGAATGAAATAGATTTATACCAGCCATAACAACCATCTGAACGCATGACAAATACTATTTAAGCGGCATTTCTGAATGTCAGAATTATTTTCCATTATACAATCCAAAATATTGATTTTCCATATGACATTACCAACCATGACAGAAAAAGAAGAAAAAAAAGCAATACTGGTTACAGGAGGCTCCAAAGGGATAGGAAAAGCAATCGCAATCAAGTTCGCAGAATCAGGATATAATGTTGCAATCACCTATAATAGATCAGAAAAGGAAGCCACTGAATTATCAAAGAAATACGGGAATATTTACCCATTCCATGTGGATGTAACAAACAGGGAACAGATAAGAAATATGGTCAAAGAAATTCATGGAAAGATAGGCACCCTGAAAGTAATTGTAAACGATGCAGGCATGTGGCATCTATTCCCATTTGAAAAATTCGAGGAGGAAAAATATCAACAAATCATGGACACAAACCTGAAGGGTCCAATATACATTGTTCTCGAAACACTTGATGACCTGAAGAAGAACAGGGGCGTCATAATAAATATAGCTTCAAATGCCGGAGTTGGAACTGCAGCAATGAACACTACATTCTATTCAGTATCAAAGGCTGCACTTATTATGTTGACAAAAAGGTTGGCCCTTGAATTTGAGTCCTACGGAATACGTTCAAACGCTGTTGCTCCTGGATGGATCAAGACAGATCTCACCGTTGGGGGCAAGACGGGTGAGGAGATAAGGGAGCTCGAGGAAAGCTTCATCTCCAGATCTACAGTAAAGAGAACTGGTAAACCAGAGGATGTGGCAGAACTTGTTGCATATCTCGCATCGGACGCATCAGAATTCATGAACGGGCAGGTTCTCGTGATAGATGGAGGGAGAAAGGATAACCTGACCCATTCTATTTAAGCGGCACTCCCCTTCCATGTCATCTTTTCTTTTCACTGAGTTTCTTCTGCTGTTCCTTATAGAAAGCACAGTATTCTGATACATTACACTCATCACATTTTGGTCCAACAGGCCTGCAGATTTTCTTGCCGAACTCAACCATCATGGGATTCAGGCCAAGCCACAGTTTTTCCGGAATTATGGATCTCAATCTCATCTCAGTGACATCCGGATCGCTGGAATCAGACCATCCAATCCTCATGCTTATCCTCTGCACGTGTGTATCCACAGCAATCGCAGGTATGCCAAAGCC
>JAKARU010000044.1 GCA_021819225.1 Thermoplasmata archaeon | reverse complement strand
TTAAAAAATTCACTGAAGGAAAGAAGGGACAGGATTGGAAAACTGGAAAGGGAAATCATTGATCTCAAAGCCAGAATTTCCCAGTCAGATGCTTTGAAGCTAAAAAAAACAGAGCTTGCAGGGAAAGCTGAATATGTGAACAGGGAGAATCTCCTGACCGCTATTTCCAAAATGAGGGAAATTGAAGTTGCAAAGGAAA
The DNA here is from genome assembly GCA_021819225.1 of Thermoplasmata archaeon. Next base: position 6,814 of record JAKARU010000044.1, on the reverse strand, counting down.
ATCTAGAAAGGAACAAGAAAGCAAAGGACGATTACAATAAACGAGTTGAAGCGAAAACAAGGATGGAGGAAGAGTTAAAGCCATATCTTGTTCAGAAACTGGAAATGGAAAAACTTGAAAGTGAAATAGATTCCCTGAGGAAAGGCAATGAAGAGGCCATCGGGATCATTCAAGGAGAGAAAACATCCAGGGAAAATTTGAAAAAGAAAAAAGAAGAACTGAACGACATTGAAAAAAACCTGCCACCCGAAATACTGAATATGGATCTTTCTAAAATTCCAGAAAAAATTAATGAATTACAGACTGAAATTGAAAGGATTTCCAATGAGATGGAGAATGATTCTGGAATCATTGCTAAAGGGAATGGCATTCTATCCGATCTTGAAGAGAAAATAAGCAGACTGAGGGATGCATCGGTATGCCCTCTCTGCGGGCATGAACTTGAAGTTCATGATCACGAAGAGATGATGAAAAACTTCTTGAAACAGAAGGAAGAGAATGAAGAACTGGTTTTGGAGAGAAATGCTCACAGGAAAGCGCTTGATATAAAGAAGAAAAAATTTGATGATTCGCTTAAAAATCTGAATTCTTCATTGACACACAGATACATTTCCGCACTGGAAAATATCAAAACACTGGAAAATGAACTTTCAGGTATGTCCGGGAAAATCAGGGAAGCAGTGGAAATTCATGAAAAATATGACCAGAAGCTAAACCAGTTCCAATCCATGAAGAAAAGCTCAAGCTTGTGGGAGCAAAAGGAGAATGATCTGAAGAAAGTGGAGGGAATCCTGTCTGCCACTGATATTCATGAGTTAGATAAAGAAATAGAATCAAAGATCCAGGAACTGGAAAAGCTGAATAATTCCCTTGAAAGTCTTGGTGAAGGAGCAAAGCTTGCCCGGAATGGAATCACATACGACAGCGTAACCAGGATTGAAAAAGAGATCAAGGAAATTGATGAAAAATTAGCAGGAATGGATGTTTTTGTCCAGCAAATTGCTGCGAAGGATGCTGAAAGATCAAGCCTGGAGCAGGAATTAAAAAATGAAAGCACTTCCTTGGCAGAGAAGGAGGAAAACATCAAGGGGCGTGACTCTATTAAAGCAGACAGCATCAATTATGAAAGGCGCGTGGCAGATCTCAGGAAAGAACTGGAAAAGAGCAGAATTGACAGAGGAAGGAACCAAAGCCTCATAGAGGAATGGGAAGTGAATCTTGGTAAAATCCAGGAAGAAATTGAAGGCATAACCAAAAAGGAAAATGCATATAATTTCCTGGCTGAACTGAAAAGAATCTTCGGGAAGGACGGAATTCCAAGGTATCTGAGAGATATAGCGGTACAGAGCATCACATCCAGGGCCAGGAGCATAGTTGCACGATTCAACCTTGCCATTGAGGATATCCGCATTGCAGAGGATCTGAGCATCACCATAACCCAGGAAGGAAACACCAAGGAAGTTTCACAGCTGAGTGGTGGAGAAAGGGTTGCAGTGGCCATAGCCCTGAGGCTTGCCATCAGCAAGTACCTGGGTTCAAACATAAACACAGTGATCATGGATGAACCCACCATATACCTTGATGATGAGAGAAAAAATGAGTTCAGGGATATAATCCAGGGTTCCCAGAAGGAACTGTCACACGATGGCACCTTCCCTCAGATGATTGTCATCACACATGATCAGGAATTGTATGACGGGGCTGATATTGCGTACGAAGTGACAAAGTCAGACGGGGTTTCAAAGGTGGAAGATAAATTCAACACTCCACTTAATCATTGAATCAAAGTATTATTTATTTAGCCCCTTAATATAGCAGTACATGGTCAGGATACTCATCACTGGAAGCAATGGTCAGGTAGGCTCAGAAATTATTGAATATCTAAGAAAAACCACTGACTGCACAATTCTTGCCACAGATATAACTCAACCCAGGGAACAGGTTGAGGGAGTTCAGTTTGAATACATGGATGTTAAGGAAAGAGTGCTTGTGGAAAGCGTTTTCAGGAAATTCAAGCCTGAACATGTTTATCATCTGGCAGCCATCCTATCAGCCACTGGGGAGAAGGATCCTGTTATAACGCACAACGTGAATACCACGGGAACGATGAACATCCTCTCTGCATGTGTGACTCATGGTGTCCAGAAGGCGTTCATACCGTCAACCATCGGAGTTTATGGCCCTGAAATACAGAAAGAGAATGCACCGCTGGAGAATTATTCAACTCCCACCACGATGTATGGGATTACCAAGGCCACTTCTGAAATGCTGTTCAAGTATTATCATGCAAGATTTGATCTGGACGTAAGAAGTGTGAGATATCCGGGGCTTATCAGTTATAAGGTTGAACCCACAGCAGGGACCACCGATTTTTCTGTAGACATGATAAAACATGCTGCACTTGGAAAAAAATACATTTGTTATTTGAAGAGCGACACAAGACTCCCGATGATGTACATGCCCGATGCAATGATCAATACCATCAAGATGATGTACCAGGAAAAGGTGGAAAAGAGAATCTACAATTTCATGGCATACAGCATCTCACCGGGTGAGATTGAAAGCATCATAAAGGAAAGGATTCCTGGTTTCCAGGTTGAGTATGTGCCTGATTACAGGCAGGCCATCGCTGATTCCTGGCCCGCATCAATAAACATTGAGGATTCTGTTAATGACTGGGGATTCGACTGTACATATGATGCAAAGAAAACTGTGGAAGATATGCTGGATCATTACGCATCATCCTAATAAATATATTTTAGGCTCTGCAAATATAAGTATTATTTACAATTGGGAGTTCTTTCTTCTTCCTTCAAAACGACAATCAAACATTTAATAGTCTGAGAGTATATGATATCATATGTCAAGTCCAGAAGAAGTAATAAATTACTTCTCTTACAAAGGTCAAATTTGGTCTCAAAGTGGTTCTTTAGAGCAATATGTTAAAAAAGTTGGTAGAAAAGGAATCGCAGAAGAATTCAAAAACGATCCATATTTCGCAGTGGTTTGCGAGTATGCAAATCAAGTAGGTGAATTACAGCTTCGGTCAGATATAACAAATGGTGTTGAAGACCTCGTTAGCATAATTTTTGGTGTTCCTTTTGCTGGAGTTCTAGACGTGATAATTGGGGCTATAGAAGACGCTTGCGGAAAGACTTTCTTAGCTGGGAAAGTAATGAAGAGTGGAATTATACTATTGGGGATAGCATCTCTTGCTTACATTTTTTCTGGCAAAAAAAGGTAAAACTACCAGAAAATTTCTGTGTTTATTAAATAATCATTAAAACTTCTCAGCGTAACTTTGAAAGATGCGCTTTAGCTGAATATTTTTGTGAAGTAAGTAAAATAGAAAATAGGAAGAATTATTCTAATTAACGAGTCTAAAGCTTCGGACAAATCATCCTAATTTATAATAAACCCCATCTAATGAGTAGATAAGAAATTGAAAACAGGAAAGAAAAAGAATTAGATTTTCGGTGTTTCCATTAAGATGCAAAATCATGTTCCAAGCATTCACCAAGGAACTCGTTCTTTTTTAGGTTCTATGTTTTTAGTATATTACAGAGATCAAGTTTGTAAATTATTAAAATATTTAGGCATATTTATTGCAATTTGTAAAAACTTATAAAATGGAAAGAAGAAAGTGTTTTATAAACAATTTCTGCAGAGCAGTATGCATTAATAAAGTGCAGTCGCTCATATAAACTAGTAATAGCAGAACATGTTGATAATAGAGAAAAATCCATAGTTCCAAATTAACACTTTATTCGACATTATTCCCACATTTTTTCATCTAATTCTATTATTTAATACGTTTACAAAATAAATAAATTTAAATACTTTTAAACACTACATTTTTGTTGTGCTATGATACCACCTTTTCAGCCGGATGGAAATCTGCCTCCGGGAATACACACTTCTAATTACACAGAGGTGTTAAAAAGGTTTGGCACCAATAGTTCAAGGAGAGAAAAATTGGTCGGCTTGAAATCAGCTATATATAGATTAAAAATTGCTGGATGCAGGAAATTATATTTGGACGGAAGTTTTGTGACATCCAAAGAATTTCCAAATGACTATGATTGTTGTTGGGACACTGCATATGTGGACTCATATAAGTTGGATGATATTTTCCTCATTCCCAATCCAAAAAATAGACGTATACAAAAACTCATCTATGGTGGTGAATTCTTCCCATCTACAGCAATGGAGCGTAATTTTAAAAGAACATTTGTTGATTTCTTTCAAACTGACCGAGAAACTGGAAAAGCAAAAGGAATAGTTGTTATTGATTTGGGTGATTCCCTATGATCAAGAATGAAATTCAGCTTAGGTTAACAAAATCAAGAATTGATCAATTCAAGGAATATCTTATTCGTATAGAAGATCTAAAATCTTCACAAATGGATGAACGATTAATTAGCGCTGAGATCATTGCTATTAATGGGCAGATTGAAGAACTCGAGAAAGAGGTAAAAAATTACAGTGAATTATGGAACAGTAAAATACCTATTCCTGAACTTAACAGTCTGGAACAGATACCTGATGCATTGATTAAATCTAGAATTTCTCTTGGTTTAAGCCAAGAATCTTTTGCCAATCTTGTTAGATTAAAAGAACAGCAAATTCAAAGATATGAGTCGGAAGAGTATCAGTCTGCAAGTTTAGCTACTCTAAGGGGATTGGCAGATATACTTAAAATTAGGTTCACTCATGGATTATCAATCCCCGATCAACAAACCACAATTGGGGGATTATTGAGGAAGATTAAAGAAACAGGCATAGATCTTAATTTCATTCTTGATAACGTTCTTCCCATAGACATTTCTGAGGAATTAAAGTCAGCAAATCAAAACTTTGTAATTGATGGTCGCTTTCTTGGATTTGTTGATAAAATTGCCTACATGTTCAAATGGAATAGAAGTCAAATTTTGGGCAAGGAGAACTTGACGCTAAACCCACAAGCACTCGGTGCGGTCAACTTTAAAGTGAGAAGAAATGTTAACGAAAATAGAATGAATACTCAAACTTTCTATGCTCATTATTTGGCTCTTCTTTTAAAACAAGGATTAGGGAATAATGTAACATCACCTATACCGAGTGATCCATTTCAAATAAACAGAATCATTAGTTCCGGTAATAAGATAACTGTTAATGATGCACTCAATTATGTATGGAATCTTGGGATTCCGGTACTTGCTTTAAATAATTTTACAGGAGTACAGGGAATGTGCATTCCCACCGAATCGGGAGTGGTTATAACCGTTAATAATTTTGATAAATACCCGGAAAGATGGCTGTTTGTATTGTTCCATGAGCTTTGGCATGCTAGGTTGACACTTCTAAGCCCTGGTACCAAAGAATTCTTAATCGAAGATCTTGGAGGATCAATGGCCTTTAAAAAACCTTCAGTAGACGATGAAATAGCCAATAAATTTGCTGGAGCTGTATTACTTGGCAAGAATCCAGATGATCTCGTCCATAAATGCCTAGATGTTGCAAACAACGATATTTCTAGACTTAAATCTGCAGTTAAAAGCGTAGCATCCATGGAACACGTTTCAACTGGAGTTTTAGCTAATGTTTTGGCATACAGGTTAGCAAAGGAAGGTACGAATTGGTGGAGTTCAGCTAATAATTTACAGGACATAGACACAAGAATTAGATCGTTTGCAGCCGATCATATTATACAAAATATAGACCCTATGTTATTGTCTTCTGAAGATCTCTCATTTCTCTCACGAGCTATGGGAATGCTGGAGGTGGTGTAAATTACCACATCAAAAGATTCTACAGTACCTGATTGGCAAATTGAGACTCCGATCGGGGTAGTGAAGTGCTCTTGGACTGACTGTGAGCATGGATTTCATTCTTTCAAGAGAGTTAGGCCCAATAAAGAATCCTATAGGAGCGAGTGGTGTGTAAAATGCGGAACAAGAATTTCTGATATAGATTGGAAAAGACTTGATCGTAGGAATATTTCTGATGTAGATTATACTATATCTGCACTTAAATATGAGTATATTCGTTATTATTTCTGGGAAGAGGCTCACATCGATAAAAGAGCATTAAATCATGTACTTAGATTAGGATTAAACGCACTCCGTCCAAATATAGTAAAAAGATTAGAAGGTTCAATCGGAAAGCCATCAGTCGAATTGTTTAGAGATGGTATGCAAACCCCTTTGCAGGGAAATGTAATATACTATGCTCAGCATGGAACCGCTTGTTGCTGTAGAAAATGTATGGAAGAGTGGCATGGTATAGATCATAACAGATCCCTTAAAGACAATGAGATCGATTATTTTACTGAGTTAGTACTTACCTATGTAAATAAGAAATTACCACATTTAGCAGCAAATGGAATCTTTGTACCTAGAACTGTTCATGAGCGTTCCAAAATATGAACATAAAACATTTTTCACGTTAAATTATTCTCTTTTTTTGGTTAAATTCTGAATTGAAAATAGGGTAAATAATTAATGAAAAATAAACAGAAATTTAAAAAGCTTCTCCAAACGATACCCTCGCTAAATAATATATATCTCCACCCATAAAAGGGGTTTATTCAAAATATAAAATTGACATCTAACGATAAGATGAAATGAAATTCATGAATGGTTATCAACAAAAGAAATCACGTGAAAACCTATTATTCCCGTATTTTCCAAGACAAGTACTGCTACAATCTCAATTGGAGATTCGCTCCAACATCGACTAATTCAATCAGAGGCTCAAAATATGAATTTTGGAAAATTTGTTGTGATACAGTTTTTGAAAAACATCTAGGTTTTATGGCTAAATAATCACATCT
>JAKARU010000043.1 GCA_021819225.1 Thermoplasmata archaeon | reverse complement strand
ACTTCTGTTGAGTGCATCAAAGGAATAGTCCACTGCAAGGTCACCCGCAACTATGGCAAGTGATTCTGCCATATGTTCCTTGTCCTTGATATCTCCAAGCATTTCCTCGACCTTCCTGTGAAAACTCTTGAAGCCTCTTCTCAGATCGCTCCTGTCCATTATATCATCATGAATCAGGAAGAATGACTGTGAAAGCTCGATGCTGATTGCTGCCCTGTAAATCTCATCATCCTTTCCACCAAACATTCTGTAAGCTGTTGCAATCAGTATAGGTCTGACCCGTTTGCCTCCGTTCATCGTGTAATTTCTAAGTTCCTTCACTATCTTGATCATTTCCCTATCTTTAACATCATCTATGACAGATTGAAAATACTGTTCAAGGGCTTCATTTATCCTGTTCTTCTCCCCTTCCATGTATTTCTTGAATTTTTCTGACGAATCAGCCTCAACCATGACATGTGATTTCTTTTAACCATAAAAGTATAGAGTTTTCCCTTTATAATCATCGAATCCATGACCATGCACTGATGTCTGAGATATGCTGTGGTATGGATGAAGCAGGTAGAGGGCCGGTTATAGGTCCCATGGTTATGGCAATTGTGTGCTCTGAGCAGGAAGTAATGTCATCCATTGGTGCAAGAGACTCAAAGACCCTTTCTCCTGGGTCGAGAGAGAATCTGTTTGAAAAGATAAAAGAAAGATCAGAAAGCGTGCATTTCAGGATTATAACTTCATCTGAAATAAACGAAATGATGAATATTATGACGCTCAATGAAATCGAGGAAAAGTTTGCCATAGATCTGATCAATGAATCTGGTGAAAACAGGGTTTATGTTGATGCATTTGATGTAAACGAGCAGAGGCTGTCCAAGAAACTGTCCAGTGCAACTGGAAAAGATGTAATATGCAGGCATAAGGGCGATGTCCTGTTCCCCGTGGTATCTGCAGCTTCAATAATAGCCAAGGTAATACGGGACAGAGAGATTAGAGAAATAATCCGGACTTATGGTGAAGTTGGTTCAGGTTACCCATCTGACCCAAAAACTATAGAATTCTTGAGGAAATCCATCAGGAATGGAAATGACCTCAAGCCCATAGTCAGGACTAAATGGAGTACATACATAAGGATAATGAAGGAAGAAAAACAGAGAAGACTATAATGAAGCAAGTTAATAGAGAAAAATAAAACATTAGATTAAAGTATTATTCTGAATTGTTGAACTGTGCCAGAAGAAATAAAAAACCCAGATGAACTTAGGGATAGAGATGAAATTGCAGATGATTATAATGAGAGGGGAATAGCATTCTTCAATCTTAAGAAATACCCGGATGCAATAAAGGAGTTCACCAAGGCAATAAAGATACTGCCAAACGATCCGGATTATCACTTCAACAGGGGTCTTGCCTATTATTCGATGAGGATGTAGGAACATGCAGGAAAGGATTACAGGAACGCCATAGAAATAATACCTGAAAACGCCGATTACCATAATGCCCTTGGGGCCGCACTTGAAGATTCAGGAATGGCAAGGGAAGCTGTGGAAGAATTCAATAAGGCAATAGAACTTGAGTCAGATATACCAGATTTCTTTTACAACAGGGGAAATGCATTCTTCAAGATTGGAAAGAAGGAAGAAGCCTTAAAAGATTACTCCGAGGCTATCAGGCTTAATAGCATGGACCAGATATTCGTGTACAAAAGATATGAAACCCTGATGGAAATGGGAAGGTTTGAGGATGCACTGAAAGATATTGAAAAGGCAATTGAAATATCACCGGAGAATGGAAGCTATTACCTATTGAAATCTGATACACTGGTAGAACTTGGCAGGAAAGAAGAAGCATCTAAGGTGCTGGATGAAGCAACAAGGTTCAGTGTAGACATGAATGAAATAGAAGAAAGGAAGCGAAAGCTTGAGTGAAGGAATCGAAAGGTGAAAGTTTTGCACAATCCAGTTATGGATCAATCATACTGAAGCCATATCAGACTGAAGCCATAAATTTCGCTGTGGAATGCCTGCTCAAGCAGGTTGTACCCATAATAGAATCTCCAACAGGTTCTGGAAAGACAATAATATCTATTATTTCATCAATTATATATGCAAAAAAGACAGGAAAAAAAGTTCTATATCTTACAAGGACAAATTCACAGCAGGACCAGATTCTCAGGGAACTGAAGATTCTCTCAAAAGCAATGGATTTCAGGGCAATTGCCATGCAGGGAAGGGTAAATCTCTGCCCACTATACATGGAACTTGAGAAAGATTCGGATTTCACAACAGAATCACTCTCTAAAATGTGTTCATCCAGAAAGAAGAGAACGAAGGAAAGGAAGGATGGAGGATGCTACTATTATAACAGTGGAATTTCTTCAGAGGAAACGAGGGAGTATATCCTTGAAAATATTCAATCTACCGAGGACATTTTTGAAACTCTAAGAGCCAGGAAAATATGCCCGTATGAATCTCTTAAATTTGCAATGAGGGATGCGGACCTTGTTGTAATGCCATATTCATATTTCGTAAATTCAAACATGGCCATCACCACTATATATAACTGGAGAACCTCAAGAGAAAACCTGGTTATAATAATAGATGAAGCCCATAACCTACCTGATATCGCCAGGGAATCAAATTCGCTGGAAATATCCATGAATACTGTAAACATTTCAGAAAAAGAGGCGGTGGAATTTGGCGATCCCGAACTCCAGCCATCTGTACATGTATCTGATTTCATGGAAACAATCAGGGTATCTCTCATTGAATTGACCCGCGATCTGGCCGAAAACCAGATCGAAAAGAGAATCATGTTCAGGGATATATTTGAGGAAATGAGCATCTATACGAAGAGAAAATCAGATGAGATAGAGTACATGGTTGATGCCCTCATTGCATTTGGTTCCCAGATAGAAGACCAGAAGGAAAACCTTGGCAAGGTTCCAATGTCGCACATTAAAATTCTTGGAGAAAAGCTAAAATTCCTGAGATTTGCGGAATTTGACAGATTCATATGTATAGTTTCAAGGGAGAAAGAGGAGAAGCTTGAGGCATACTGTCTTGATCCATCAATTGTTCTTGAACCACTTTTCCGGTCATCCACAATTCATGTCTCTGCAACACTCGATCCTGTATGGCTTTACACCAATATGACTGGTATTGTAAACTTTGAATTCAAGTCAATTAAAAATATTTTTCCACAATCAAATCTACTCATCCTTTACAGGGATGATCTTACCACGAAATATTCTGAATTTGGAGCTGAAATGGCCGATGAATATGTGAAAGCAATAACTGAAATCCTCACGGGACTTGACAGGAAGTCAATGGTGTTCTTCCCTTCATTCAATACAATGCAGTACATAGAAACAAAGGTAAAATTTCCACACCTGTCTGAATCAAGATCAATGACCCAGCGTGATTTTCAGCATCTCATCTCACTTTACAGGAAGGAAAACCAGCCACTTTTCGGTGTAATGGGTGGAAGACTCTCTGAAGGCATAAACCTTCCAGGGAACCTCCTCGAAGTTGAGATACTCGCGGGCATTCCGTTCCCGAAACCCACAATAAAACAGAGGGCGCTTTCCTCGTATTATGACTTGCTTTTTGGCTCAGGATGGCAGTACGCTTTTCTATTCCCGGCAATAATAAAGGTAAGGCAGACAATGGGAAGGGTCATAAGATCTGAAAGTGACATAGGAGTCATCATAATACTGGATGGTAGGGTTCAGATGCTTGAACCATACATAAATGCAAGGCTAAGCAACAATATACGAGATGATATCAATTCCTTTTTCGAAAGTCACATTAAATAATACCTACAAGTTTAATTAACGGTATTACATTTTATCAGTATGGAAGTCGTGAACTCCTTCACACTTATCCCTGGAACAATGGCAAACTGTTATGATGTTTCATTCAATGGAAAACGGTTCCTCATTGACGCAGGAACTAAAGGCTCAGGAAAGAAGATAGTGGAATATTACAACACACTGAAGACAAAGCCGGATATAATCCTCATTACACATTATCATCCAGATCATATAGGCGGTCTTTCACTGGTAAAGAATACATTCAATCCTGTCATATATGTGCCGGATGGTGAGATAGACGTTGTCAGAGGTCAGAAAAAGATGACTCCTGCCAGCAGTTTCATGTCCAGGTTCGTGGCGGCTGTAATGAAATCAAAGCCTGTAAAGGATGTAAGGCCGGTCTCCGAATTGAAATTTGAAGGAATAAAGGTGATAAAATCAAACGGACATACTCCTGACAGCACATCATATCTTTTCACGGGCCTAAGGGCTCTTTTTGTCGGAGATGCTGCCATGAAAAATGGAGAGAAAATCACAGTTAACAGGGGATTCACTCTTGATTACAGCAAGGCATTATCATCTATCCAGATCCTGAGCGAAGAAAAAGAAGCCACAGTCTTTCCAGGGCATGGGAAGCCATTCAGGTTTGATGGAGGAAAGCATGAGGATATTCGGGAGGAATAATTCTAAAAAAGGATTATTAGATACCAACACATATTCAAGCATAGATATGCAGAGAGAGGAGATACAGGAACATGTGGTCAGACGAATAGAACCCCATGAGATAAAGAGAGCAATGGATATCTCACAGAAATCCCTATCAGAAAGATACTCACGGGATCTTATGATGGAGATTTACCAGAGCTGGCCGGATGGCTTTATTGTATATTCAGCAAGGGACAGGATATTTGGTTTCCTCGCGGGAAGAAAGGTAACCCAGAGCGAGGCGAGAATACTGATGCTGGCTACAGAAGAAAAATACCGAAGTCTTGGGATTGGGGGAGAAATCATTGAGAATTTCATCCAGACATGCCAGATTTATGGTTTTATCACAGTCAGGCTTGAAGTGAGGACCGACAACAGGAGGGGAATAGAATTTTACCAGAAACATGGGTTCATGGTTACCTCAATATTAAGAAATTATTACAGTGACGGCTCTGATGCATATGTGATGTGGAAACAGCTAGTTTGAGAACACTTCCAGTCTCGTTGTCTGTTGCGCTTTTACAGTTACAGGTTTTTCAATCTTTATCACAGTACCGTGGGCATAAGATTCCTTAAGGCTGCCGTTGATGATCCCACTTCCACTGAGTATCCTCAGGAGATTTCCGTCTTCAGGTGTAATGGTCGCAGTATAATCATCCTTTACAAGATATTCCGTTATACCTAACTTCTCGTTTTCAAAAACCTCTTTCTTGTATCCAAAGCCGGTGTCCTCCCTGCCCTTATATTCAGATCTTGCCTGTTCCAGCTCCTTCTCACTATCCACTCCGATCCACAGGGAATCCTCCTTGTATGCACCAAGGAGCCTCCTCCTTGCTATTTCAGGAAACACTGTTATCTCAACATCCTTTCCATTATAATCATTGAAGAAAATTTCCCTTATTGAGCTCTTTATGTAATAGAGGCCGGAATTTATGTAATGTTCCAGTACGGGTTTTTCCCTGAACGAAGTAACCTGATCCCCATTCATCTCCACTATACCATAGGGGCTTCTCATCTTTGTCACAAGCATTGTCATGCCAAAGTTGGATTCATTTGAGAACTTCCTGAAGTGCTCGAAATTAATGTCTGTGATTGTATCCCCATTCCTCAGCATTATATCTTCCTCACCAACAGAGTCAAGCAGATTCCTTATGGAATACAGTGTACCCATTGGTTTCTCCTCCCTGAGATAGTGGAATCTCATTCCATCGTGAACTTTTCCATACCTATCCTCTATCTTTTCACCAAGATGTCCTGAAAGTACGTAAATATCTTCAATTCCAAGATATTTAAAATCCAGTATCTGTCTGTCCATTATGGTGTAGTTTGGTTTTATTTCAACTAAAACTTTTGGTATCTCATCGGTAATTGGTTTCAATCTCTTGCCGTATCCTCCGGACAAAATTGCTCCTATCATTCATTCACACTTATCCCAAGTAGTAAAAGGAGATATTTTATAATTTGTCAACAAAAGGAAGCTTCATTGACATAAGTTAAAAATTTTTAGTAATCCTCACTTTATCTTCAGTGCCTTTGCCCCATTCTCAAAAGCCTCGAGAGTCCTTTTCAGGTCATCCCTTGAGTGCACTGCTGATGGCATGACCCTTATCCTGGCAACTCCCTTTGCTACAGTGGGAAACACAATTGGTGAAGCAAAAACCCCCTCATTCTTATACAGGTAGTTGCTGAGTTCAAGAGTTTTCTTTTCATCACCTATAACCACAGGGGTAATCGGTGTCTTTGTAGAGGTTAGTTTGAATCCTGCATCCCTAAAACCTTTCTGCAGGAAGTTTGCATTTTCCCACAGCTTCTTGACCAGTGAGTCATCCCTTTCCATTATCTCTATGGATTTCAGAACACCTGCAGTATCACCTGGATTCAATGCACTGCTAAATAGAAATGGCCTTGCCCTCTGCTTTAGAAGATCTATGAGTTTCTCGCTGCCAGCCACAAAGCCTCCCATGGAACCGAGGGCCTTGGAAAAGGTGCCCATTTCAATCTCTACTTTACCCTGTAGGCCAAAGTGATCTACTATACCTCTTCCATTCTTGCCCAGTACCCCTTCACCGTGAGCGTCATCAACATAGAACATCGTATCATACTTATCCTTTAACTCCTGGATCTCTTTTACAGGCGCTATATCCCCATCCATGCTGAAGACCCCATCAGTTACTATGAGTGATCTTTTTCCCTCTTTTCTATGTTCCTTAAGGTTTTTTTCAAGATTGTCAACTGACATGTGATTGTAAACATATTTCTTTGCTGAACTCAATCTCATGCCATCAATTATACTTGCATGGTTTAGTTCTTCGCTGAAAATAACATCCTCCTTCCCCACCAGAACCGGTATAGTACCAAGGTTTGCAAGAAGTCCTCCCTGATATACGAGTGCTGATTCCATATGCTTGAAAGATGCTACCTTTTCCTCAAGTTTCATGTGTATTTCCATTGTTCCAGCTATGGATCTGACAGCTCCTGCACCTATTCCATATTCATCAATCGCTTCAATAAAGA
>JAKARU010000042.1 GCA_021819225.1 Thermoplasmata archaeon | reverse complement strand
TTATGATAATGCAGTTGGATTAAGAATCCTTGCATATAATCTGATGCTTGTATCAAACATCAGGATGGGTGAGAATCCAAGGGAGATAATGAAGATCGTCAGTTGCTGAAATATGAGACACCCTATATTCTTACAGTATGTTTTCATATGATAATTATGGCTGCAGGAATGATAAAACACGGGTCCAGTGATAAACCAGAAGTCAGGGAATGGAAAAGGAAACAGGGTTTTGAAATGCTTAAGAAAGGCGTGAAGAAATCTTTAATATAAAGGAAACTTGGTGTGAATCGAAGGACAGTGTAAAACTGGGCAGTCAAACTTGAACAGAATAGAGACTGGCATGAAAGGAAGCATCCAGGTTCCAGGGGGAAACTGACAAAGGTTCAGAATGAGAAGCTGAAGAGAATATCTGAAGTCATAGAGAAAAAACTTGATGTTGAGTACAACACAACACATATCCGGCGTGTTTTGAAAAATCTCGGTTATTCAGCACAGATTCAGGTTGCTCTTACTATAGAGAAGAATACTGATGGAGTGGCTTGAAAAGAATTATCCTGAATATGTGAAAGAGGCAGATGAGAAGAATGCAATAATTCTGTTCCAGAATGGATCGGGAGTACAGAGAAGGCCCAATGTGAGGAAGACATGGTCCCAGAAGGGCAGGAGGCCAAGAATCAAGACGAAGGAGAACAGGGATCGTATATCAGTAACATCCCCCGTAACACATGACGGAAATTTATATTTCATGATTAAAGAAGGAAGCATGGATAGTAATGATACAATCAGATTCCTGGAACAGCTTCTCTCAGAAATACATGGATTCCTTTACATGTTCTGGGATAATATAACAATACACAGAAGCAGGATCGTGAAGGATTTTCTGGAAACACACAACGACAGATTGATTACAGGGAGAATTCCTGCATATTCTCCTGAACTCAACCCGGATGAATATGTGTGGAATGCCCTGAAATATCAGGAACTTCCAAATTTCTGTCCTGCTAACCTGAATGATCTGAAGAGTAAGGTTACTCTCACAATGAACAATCTGAAAAGTGATCCTGAAAAAATGAAAAGAATAATCATGGGTTCGAGTCGTCTCTTACCACCATTTATGGGAAAGAGTTAGGGAAGTAGAATAGGGACCATTCCAAACTGCATGCCCATGTGGAGGATCTTTTCTTTTAAGATGTCATGAAAAAAGTTTTCTGACCGCGTTGACATGACGATGCCAGCGTGAGAGTTGGAGTGGCAGCCTGATAGTGTCCTGACCTGTGAGGTCGTATCTGAGATTGGCTACCCTTCGCCTCGACATAATACCCTGAAACAAGGGTGAATAGAAGACTGTCGAGTTATCTCCGACTCTGAACTCTCACCCAAGATAGGAGGTGATCGGAATCTATATGGGTTTTGGACGTACATAAACGTGTACTGTATACGTTACGGAAATGAATGAAAATGGAGAGATAGAGGAAAGATATGAGATAGTAAACTGCCATGAATCCTGGAAAGAGTTTATCCAGAGGTACCGAACATGTGAAGTTGAGATCGCATTGGAAACATCAACATCTGGAAAGTACAATGCATGTATCCTCAGAGATAACTGTTTTTCAGTCCATCTTGCGGATCCATCCAAACTTGCGCTTATATTCAGATCGGTGAAGAAGAACGATCATGAAGAATCGTACAAACTCGCAAAGCTCCTCAGGATCGGAGAACTTCCGGAGGTGCACATATCTTCAAGGGAAACGGATGATCCAAAGACACCTGTAAGGTACAGGAGATCACTGGGCGAAGAATCAACAGCCATAAATTACATGATCCATGGGATACTTGCAATGCATGTAATCGCTATAGATGAAAGCGATATATTTGGAAAGAGGCGCATGAGGAAGATCGAGGAGGCCATATCCAGAATGACTACAGCTGAGAATATAGTCATGTCGGATATGCTCGAGAAGATAATCGAACTGAACAGAAGAAGGCCAGATGATTGAGGATGAAATAGGGAGGATATCAAACAACAACGAAGAGGCCAAACTGCTCATGACCATTCCTTGAATAAAAGTTTATTCCGCAGCAGCTATAATATCAGAAATAGATAACATTCACAGATTCGACAGCAAGGAAAAGCTTGCTTCGTACTCTGCTCTTGTCCCGAGGCAGACCCAATCAGGGTCTAGAGATCAAAGGGGTCACATATCTAAGAATGGTCCCTCAATGCTAAGATTCGTGCTTGTGAACGCTGCGCACATGGTGATAAAGTATCTAAAACTCGTAAGGCGGTTAGGAAAGCATCGTGCTATTGTTGCGATAGCTAGAATGCTTGCTGAAACCATATGGACGATGCTATCAAAGCGTATCGCTTTATACGATGAGATAGGAAGTCTGACAGAGAAGAAAATAGAATCCATGCGCATGAGATCCATACGTCCGAACGTATCAAGGTACGTAATCGATATCATAAATATCATTAAGAATCATAATATTAGTTCCATGTCAGATAAACTTTTTTCATAGAAGATTCACTATCTGAACCTTGAGATCTGCTGGATGTTTCTTTGGCTTTCCCGTCCTCGTCCCGTCATACAGTCCTTTAATACCGTTTCCCAGATAACGATCCCTCCACTGCATGACAGTATTGGGTATAGTATGAAGATAAGAGGGAATATCCCTGACCATCTTTCCGGATGGGCAGGCAAGTATTATGGAAGCTCTAAATGCAAGCCTTTTCTCCGTCTTCTGCCCCGCTGGAGTTTTTCAACTAATTCTCTGTCTTCATCAGATAATACTATGGGTTTGGATTTCCTTGGAATAATATAACCTGTCAACCTCATATATAAATATCGGTTATTTAATCATGCAAGCACTAGGATAGTTGTAATCAAAATTGAAATCACTGTAAAGATCGAAAGTCGAGAAATAAATAGATTTCCCCCATAGCTCAGCTCACCTTTATTATTCATCATCGTATCAAAGGTGTCTGAATTTACATCGTCTTTGAAAGGATGAATTTCCTTTGTAACTTTATCTATCTCTCCTATGACCACACCTGTGATTCTTCTGGTAGATATTTCAGGATCAGGGCTTTCATTATTATCGCCCTTAACTATTAAAGAATAAGGATTAATTTTAACAACCCTGTGAACTACCCTCCTGAGGGAATAGCGCATGGAACTAATGTATTCAATTATGTCACCCTCCTTAATGTTCTTTACAGGATAGTCTCTCTGTACAATTAATAATGTGCCTGGCATGATGGTAGGCAGCATACTTGTTCCAAAGGCCATGGTTATCCTGTATTTGGTATTGCGATTTGTTAAAATTTTTGAACTCCGTATCAGGATAGATGTGAGGGCAGCAGCGGATACAAATGTATAGGTCCAGATATAGGGAGAATTAGCTGCTGGATTGTTAAATTCAAGGGAAGCTGTCAGCGCAAGACCCACTGCAAAGATAAACGTTTTACCTACGGCCAGCCTCTGATCGAGAGGCAAAATTGTCAGGGAAAACAAGGAATATACAAAAAAGGCAATGAGGTAAATTAAAATGTGAAAGTAAGGTCCAGAGAATGCTTTGGTGAAATTCCCACGAACTTGTATGGCAGAGGAGTCAAAAGTGATTAATATAAAATAAATAGCAATAACCATTAAGATCAGAATTAAACCAGAAATAGTTCTTTCAAGGAGAAAATGGTTATCTTGTATGTTTTTATTCTCATCAGGTTTATTCCTTGTCTTTATATTTTTCATTATGGGGATAGAAATTGCACAAGCTAAAAACAACACATCAAAAAATACAAAAAAAACACATGAACCAATGATATACCATAAAAGGTTCATTATGAATCATTCCCTCCCAAATTCGATTTTATATACGAACATAATTACTTCAACTTATTTATTTTTGCAATATAAAAATTTTCTTCTTTCCGTTTTCTTTCCCTCAATTTTCTCTCTTTGAATACCTGAATAATTTTAAAGGGTGTGTTCCATTATTTAAGCGCAGGCGTCTATTTGCCAGTTCAACACTAACTGTTAAATATATGTTTGCATTGATCTTTCCATGGATGCTGAAAAGAAAAGAAGGGTAATCTTAGAAGTGGTACCTGGTGCGATTATATCTTTGTTTCCCTCCTATTTTCTGGCTCAGGGAAATAATTTTGTTCAGGCATTTGTGATATTTTATATTGGGATATGGTTCTTGATATTTGCCTTCACATATGAGGTATTGTTTTTTAAGAGGAAATATGAAAAATTGAAGAGAAAAAATGAAAGTCAACAAAGATAATGAGAACAATAGGCTAAATGTATCGGAGTTATCTCTAAGATACATTTCTTACCTCATTGACTGTATTGTTATTTTAGGTATTTCTTCTCTCATTGTCGTATTTGAAAAATTAACTCCAATTTTCTTGGTTGCATTTTTCCGTTATTATTTTGTTCTCAGCCCCTTATTTCCAGCGTATTCAGATAAGATATTATTTTATTCATTATTTTTTTACATTCTGGTTTCAATCATCTATTTTTTTGTTGAGTCAGTAACTGGAAAAAGTATTGGGAAAAAAATATGTGGAATAAAATCGGTAAAACTTCA
Organism: Thermoplasmata archaeon; assembly: GCA_021819225.1. Next base: position 2,572 of record JAKARU010000042.1, on the reverse strand, counting down.
AGATAAAAAAGAGGGGCAACATAAAAAAACTATCATGGATAATATATTATCAGCACTGGTTAAATCAATCCCTCCGATACAGTTAATAAATGGTGTTTTCGCCTTCAATGGGAGATACTCTAGAACAATACTTGAAAAACATTTTGGGGAGACGACTGTAAGATATGGCAAAGCAGGGGTAACAAGACATATTTTATACGGTTCAATAGGCCTTTATTTTATTTCCTTTACAATAATGCTTATCGATATAGGAATATTCAACCTGTCTCCATTAAATCCATCCCCTCCACGAAGCTCTAATTTTGTTTATAGCCCTACATTAACACAGTTGAGATCAATTTTTACAGGCAACCTCTCAATTGATCTCTATAAGTATGTGCTTGGAGGGATCGTATTTCTATTCCTGGATGTTATAACGTTAATGGGAAATTCTTATCTATCTGCGCTTTTAATCGGTGGCTCCTTTCATTCGTTACCTTCTTTTGTTTTATATGGTGTGGCCCCGCATTTTTTTATTGAAAGTATAGGGTATTGCTTTGGGATTGCAACTGGTGCTCTAATTATGGATTTCTTTTTTAGTATTATTCAGGGGTATTTTGCAAACATGGATTCCACTTACATTGCCAAAAAGATAGTAATCACATCCATTGAAATGCTGAAGCTATTTTTAATCTCAGTCATATTGATTCTCCTCGGAGCATTCGTTGAAACATATATAACCTCTTTTCTGCTTAAAACTTATTATTATAATTCAACTATAATCCTGAATATGAAATATTGAATAACGCCATTATTTCTTCAAGACCTTAACTCACTGATTTCTAGAGAATATTTACCTATCTCTTTTATTTTCCAGTTATTTTCCTGTATTACAATTGTCAATATTAATATATCGCGATTATCAATTTTGTAATATATGCCGTGACGTTACATCTTATTTTTATTAGTACATCCTGGAACACGCAATTAAACTGCTTTCTATAAATCTGTTTGCTGGTACACAAGAACTTAATTATGTTTATAGACAATTTATTCGGGATTTTCAAATGTATGTATTGCGTTAGTATGAAATATTTATTAGTTTTGGGCGCACTACTATTATTGATGGTATACTTTGCCTACAAGCGTTCAGGTCAGAACACATACCATTTAATACGATGAGAGAAACGCATTAATTTTATTCCAAATGATGGTTGATCTCTTTTCATGTCTTGAAGAAATAAACTGGAAGAACAGGTTTGATTCTTCCCTTGTCAATGGAAGATATCCAATCTCATCCACTATCATCAATTTGAATCTTGAATATGTCTTTATGCGATATTCAAGTCTCTTGAGATCATAATCTTTCTTCAAGGTCTGCACAAGCTTCACTGCTGATATGTAATATGCAGGTATATCTGACATGATTGACCCATTCCCATTGCAATTGATAGATGAGTCTTTCCAACACCTGGTGGTCCCAGGAATACAACATTCTCATTGTTGTGTATATACCTCATTGTCATGAGTTCATCAATTACAGATCTGTCAATGGATGGCTGGAAAGAGAAATCAAAATCGTCTATTGTTTTATGAAAAGGAAATCCTGACCATTTAAGCATGTTCTCTGTCTTCCTTGGTATCTTATGTTTCAATTCCTCTGAGAGAAGATGATCGAGTATCTCCATGAATGGTCTGTCATGGGATGATTCAAGATAACTGTCTATTGTATTCTCAATTTTTTCGTATGAATCCATCATATCACCTCTTCATATCTCTTCAGATCGCGTGTTTCAACATGCTGTTCATAGATGATTGAATTCTCTTCCCTTACTGCTTTAAGAAGGCCATCAAAATGTTCTTTCTTCCTTGATATCCTTCCAGTTCCTGTAATGATCTCATGAGATGCAACAACAATGGAATCAATTTCTATTTTGATAATGGATGATTCCTCTATTATCCTTCTATGAAAAAAGTTCTTCTATGAAAAAAGTTCTATGACAGTCATGTAATTGCATCCGATTTGTTTATCTTTCCTTCAGTGCTGTTTCTCTTTTGCCTCTCCTTCTGAACATTCCTGAGCTCATTCATGCGATCCTCTATTGTGCTGATCTGTGAAGGTTTTACTGCCCTTGATCTCATTGCGATCATCTTCCTCTCCGTCAGTGCATCGATCCGATCGATGAATTCTGTGCCCTTTTTGAGCATTGTGTATATGGTCTCTATGAGTATGCGGGCTATTGCAACAATTGCACGGTTCTTTCCCAATCTCCTGACAAGGCTGAGATATTTTTTCTTCATCCTCTCTGAATATTTTATTACACTTTGTGCAGCATTCACAAGTATGAAACTCAACATTGAAGGACCGTGTTTTGTTATATGGCCTCTTATATCTGATGATCCTGACTGGTTCTGCCTTGGAGTTAGACCGGCATAGGATGCAAGTTTCTCCTTTGTTTCGAATCTTGTTATATCATCTATTTCTGACATGATTGCAGCTGATGAATATATACCAATGCCGGGGATTGTCATGAGTAGATTCACATTCCTGTCACTTACAACACATCTGGATATCTCATCCTCCACCATGGAT
>JAKARU010000041.1 GCA_021819225.1 Thermoplasmata archaeon | reverse complement strand
AAGAAGGGATACATAAGTAAAAAGTTAAAGGAAGGAACAAGAGCAGATCAGAGAAAGCTCGATGAATTCAGGGCAATCAGGATAGAGCCAAATTTCATTCCGAGAGCCCAGGGCTCAGCTTTTGTGAATCTTGGAAAGACTAAAGTTCTTGTAGGTGTGAAGGTAGAATCAGGAGAGCCATTCCCAGATACACCAAATCAGGGGGTTCTGACAACAAACGTTGAAATGCTGCCAATGGCATTCCCAACATTTGAACCGGGACCGCCTAATGAGGAGTCCATAGAAATAGCAAGGGTTGTTGACAGGGGCATAAGGGAGAGCAAGATGATAGACCTTGAAAAGCTATGCGTTGAACCAGGTAAGAAAGTAATGATAGTTTTCGTTGATATTGACGTACTGGATTATGACGGGAACCTGATAGATGCATGCACAATGGGCGTAGTGACTGCACTGCACACAGCAACATACAAAGTTGATGAAGCATCACCAGAAACAAAACTGCCGGTCAGATCCATGCCAATATCTGTAACAATGGCGAAAATAGATGACGAACTTGTCTGTGACCCTGATGTTGAAGAGGAACAGATGTCAGATGCCAGATTGACCGTAACATTCACAGAAGATGGACATATAAGAGCAATGCAGAAGGGTAACTCAGGTTCATTTTCCATGGATCAGATTAAAAAGGGAATTGACATGTCGGAAGTAGTTGGAAATAAAATCAGGGAATACATCAAGCAGGTGATTTAAAAATGTCAAGAAGAACGTTGAAAGTTGGACCAGCGGGCAGATTTGGCCCAAGATACGGTGTCACGGTAAGGAAAGTATGGAGTGAAATCTACAAGCAGAAGAAGGCGAAATACGAGTGCCCGAAATGCAAGCAGCTGAAAGTTGTCAGGATAGCATCAGGCATCTGGACTTGCAGGCACTGCGGATACAAGTTCGCTGGGGGGTCCTACAATCCGGAATTCTCCCAGAGAGTAAAAGAGGAACTGGTAGACAATGCAGTATAAGTGCATAAGATGCGGTCGAATTCTCGAGAAGTCCTTAGGAACCAATGAAATAGAATGCGAGTGTGGTTCCAGGGTTTTCCTGAAGGAAAGACCAAATGTGGAAAAAGAAGTAAATTCAAGATGAGCATCCAGCATGGATAAATTCACCCAGTTATCCAACGAAAAACTGTGTATCAGGTGCGCTGGAAGAATTTTTGCAACTGTGGGTCACACCATGACTAACCTGGATCGTGGTAACCATATTTTATTCACTTCCAGATGTCTGGGATATGACCTCAATTTTGTTGAAGAGAAATACTGTTCGTTGTGTTCAGGAATATTTCTGGAAATCCCAAAATATGCAGAAGAGATTCAAAGGAGGCTTGCTGGCTACGAATACCGGACAATCCTTATAGGATCATCATTTCCCGCTGATATACTGGAAAAAGAAAAGGTATTACAGGAGAGATATGGCAATCTTGGAGAACCAATAAAAAAGGAATTCAGCCGTGAGCTTGGAAAATATTATCTGGATATGACTGGAAAGGAATTTGACAGAACTGATCCGGATATAATGGCAAAGGTGAATGTGGAATACATGTCAATAGAATTCCAGATAAAATCTCTTCTTATATATGGTATATACAACAAGAATGTGCGTGGGATTCCACAGACAAGATGGATTAAATACTCTGAAAAAACAGATACAGTAGAATCGGTGATCGGGGAACAGCTCAAAGTGATGGGAAAAGGAAAGGACTATGCGCTCCATGGAGCTGGAAGGGAGGATGTTGACGTCAGGATGCTTGGCAATGGTCGGGAGTTTGTAATTGAGCTAACGGAACCAAGATTAAGAAGTATAGACCTTAATAAGTTAATGGAAAGCATAAACAAAACAAATCTTGGAGTTGTAGTCTCATCAATGAGGCCATCAAGCAGGGAGGAGATTAAAAACATCAAGAACGAGAAGCATTACAAGATATACTGCGCAAAACTTGAATCTGGCAAACCTGTTTCATGCGAGGAATTAAGGGAGATATGTAAGGAATTTAACGGGAAAGTTATATATCAAAGGACACCATTACGAGTTAGCAGTTCCAGATCTGATCTTGTAAGGGAGAGAAGGATAGCTGAAATGTCAGTGGAATGCAGGGAAAATGGTGATCACATATTAACCATTGAGGCAGAAGCTGGGACATATATCAAGGAGCTCATCAGTGGTGATGATGGCAGAACAAGTCCAAGTCTCGCTGAGAAGTTAGGTACCGATATAAGGATCAGGGAACTGGATGTAATAATGATCAAAAGGTGAAAAAAAATGGTAAAAATGTCACATGGACCGAGGTCAGGATCAAGAATGACCATGACAAAAAGACTGAAAGATAGGGGAATGCCAAGAATAAATTCATACATGAGAAAATTTGAGGTAGGAGAATTTGTGGCAGTGAATATAGATCCATCTGTTCATAAGGGAATGCCATTTCATAATTTCCAGGGCTTTACTGGTGTTATTGAGGGCATGCAGGGAAGATGCTACCTCCTGGGTATAAAGGTGGGTGGAGTGAGAAAGACCATTATCGCCGATCCTGTACATCTGAGAAAAATCAAGGTGTAGGTATGAATATAAAATATATCACATCTTCAGAGGCCAGGGATTTACTTCAGGATCTGAAGGAAAATTCACCTGAAGAAGCAAAGGAATTTGAATATGTGAGACAGTTTTCCAGACTCAGCAAGAAGGATGCAGTTGAAGCCGTAAAGAAAATATCTGAGCTTTCTGGTTTTTCAGAGGAAGTTTGTGTAAAGATAGTTGATCTTATGCCATCTAACATTGAGCAGATGCTTGCAATTTTAAATTCTTATAAACTCACACCAAAAGATGAAGTTTTAAGTAGTATAATTGATTATTTAAAAGAATTGCAGTGATAACATGGAAGAATATGCTTTCATTCTGGACGTTCTAATGCAGGGTAGGTCTACAGATCATTCATATAGCAGGACACCTCTTGTTTTCGGTTTGGGGGAGACTGAGTTCAAGCTTCTGGAAATGATTCCAAAGGAAGGTGCGATTCTGACAGTTGGTGATAAGGTATATATTGGAAAGGACCTCCAGAAGAGGGATAAAATCATGACTGTGAAACGCAGAATAGGATATGAGGAATTATCATCGTCTGCAGTAACTGAATTGCCATATATACTTGAAAATATTGTAAAGGAGAATGAGAAAAAATACGTTGACTTCTTCAACAGGGCCGAGTCAATCAATTCTAGAATGCACACTCTTGAACTTCTTCCAGGACTGGGAAATAAAACCATGTGGTCAATCATCGACGAAAGGAAAAAGAAGCCATTTGAATCATTCAAGGACCTTACAGACAGGGTAAAAACGGTTCATCATCCTGAAAAGATGATCGCGGTTAGGATTGCGCAGGAAATTGACGGGAAGAACGAAAAATACAGGATTTTTGTTAAGCAATGAAGCTTTATACGGAAAAATATGGGCAGGTCCTGTTGAGGGACAAGAATATCGCGCAGATAGAGATTTCAAATCTTGATGAGGCAGAAAAAGTTCTTGAAATAGGTCCGGGAGAAGGATTCTTAACGCAGTTTCTTCTTGAAAAATATCCAAAGGTAACAGTTGTGGAATCTGACCATAGATTTGTGGATATTCTAAGGGTAAAATTTTTTGATTACATTGAGCACGGTCATCTAGAGATCATACACGGAGATTTCCTTGAATATGCGGAATTAACACAGGATCAGATAATAGGAAATGTGCCTTACCACATTTCCTCAAAAATTGTCCAGAAATTATCCACGATGAGGTTCAACAAGGCTGTCCTCATGTTCCAGAGTGAATTTGCAACAACCCTGATGGCAAAGCCTTCCACAAAGGAATATACAAGAATGACTGTATTCGCCTACCTCAACTTCAACATTGAATTTATCAGGCTTGTTTCAAGAAACAGCTTCTCTCCTGTTCCGGGTGTAGATAGTGCCATAATATCCCTGAAAAACCATGATAATTTTCCAGATCTTGACAGGAATTTTGCAGAAATAAAACTGAGGCAGATGTTCTCTCAGAAAAGGAAAAAGCTCAAGAATGTCATCGAAAACTGCCCCGCAGAATTCCAGGAGAACCGGGTCGATCAACTGCCACCGGAATCAATCGTGACTTTATTACGTAATTAATATGAATTCCGGTTAATGGGGGCAATCGACTGGCCAGATAATTTAGAAACAAAACATCATTCTACAGGAAGAAGGCTCTAGATGGGAGGAATTAAAGCTAATAGCTGAGAAAATGTAGAATTGGTTTTTCAATACTGTAACCTCTGGAATGAAATAAACTCCCTAATTCGGTTCCTGTAGTATTTTTGGAAACTATGTTCGTTCGAGACACACCGGACATCGAAAATATGACAATGCAATGGATCAAATATCAACCTTTGCCATTCTGGATTATATCTAAGTAATAACCTGGATTTTGAAGGATGTTCATTGAATCCTGTAATTCATTAAAAAGTGATGAAAGAGGTAAATAAAATATTAAGTTAAGACGATTAAACAAAATTTATGTTTATAACTTTAATCGAAGGCGCATCCACACTGTATTGCTTCTATTTCGCTTTGGTGTCTTGTTCCACACTGGTGGCATTCATAGGGTCCTTTTCCGGTTTCCATACTTATCATAAAATTAAGTAAAGTTTTAAGCATTTAAACTTTGGCACTCCATAATTCGTCATCTGACTGACATGTTTTGCAATTGCATATGTATTAAATCAGATTATAGTCCCTGGTATTAATGTGCAATCCAACTGAAAATATTTCATATCTGTATAGTTCCAATGAAAATTAATTTATGATATAACTGATTTGAAAAAATCCCAAATTTATGTATAATAAGTGAACAATTTTCAGGAAAATACTAGTTTTTAAATTAATAATTAAGGAAAGATATGTTTTCACTTTCCTGTGTCGCTTGGGGCATCCATGTTATTCCTCTGTTGTTGTATCTTTGCAAACTCGCTTATTCCAAAGTTGCTCACACCGGCTGTAAGCGTATTTGCAGGAATCATCATCAAGGTACCCTTTCCTTCCAGTCCGATTTCATAAAGTATGTTCATCCATCTTAACTGAAGAGCTCCTGGATTATCCACATACATCTTGGATGCTTCTACCATCTTGCTTGCTGCTTCCACTTCTGCCAGGGCCAGAGTAACTCTGGACCTTCTTTCCCTCTCTGCTGAAGCCTGTCTTGACATTGCCTCCTGAAGTGATTGAGGAACAACAACATCCCTGATTTCTACCGAGGAAACCTTGATTCCCCAGTGTTCGGTTTTCTCATCTATAATAGCCCTTGCACCTTCACCGACCTTTTCTCTTTCTGAAAGAATCTCGTCGAAGGAGTATTTACCTATAACTTCTCTGAGGGTTGTCTGAGCTGATAGACTCGTTGCATTTGCAAAATTTTCTATGTTAAGAACAGCCTTCTGTGGATCTATGGCCTGGTAATACATTATTGCATCACAGTTAACCGGTACATTATCATTCGTGAATGTTGAGTCAGTCTTGAATGCAACTGCCTGTATTCTCAAACTTATGATAACTGGTATCTTGCTGATGAAAGGAGTTACATAAATAATTCCAGGTCCCTTAATTCCGGAAAACCTTCCCAGTGTTAACACCGGTGCCCTCTCCCACTCTCTTAATATGTGCAATCCAGATAGGATTATAAGCACTATTACTATCACAATAAATATCAAAAAATATTCTATAGCACTCATCAGGATATATATGCCTATCATACTAATTAATTGTTTCTAAATTAATTTGGGCACATTTTACTTTTACGCGGTAGCATGTAGGTAGCAACTAAATAGTTTTTAAAATAGTTTATTTTGCTAAACTTTAATTTTGAAACTTATCAAAATTTTTCAGGAGGTGTTTTTGTAGACTTAATCATAAAGGGAGTTAAAAATAGGTCACCAGTATTATTCTCAGTAAGGCAAAAAATTTTAAAAATCAATAAGGTTCAGAATTGTCATGTTTTTCTGAAAAATGAGAAGATGTTAATGACAATGTCCTGATAAAACTATTTTGCAAACAGGTATTATTAATCAATAATAGGAACAGAGAAGCGGAAGAAGAACTTATCTCTTAATTCGGCTTCCAGGATGCGACAGCAATAAGATCATTGAAAAATGAAAATTGTTTTAGGAGAGAAGAAAATAAAGAAAAGGGATTCATGGAGATGCACAAGGTCGGTTCAAAGATCAGGAGTGGAGATTTCATTCATATAGCATTGAATACAAATGAACGGTATTTCAGATATGCATTCAGCAAGATGGAATATATATTAGCCTATGAATATCTTGAGGAGCTGATGGAACGACTTTCTGTACATTCATACAGGATAAGCGTTCCAAAAAATATCTATCGTGGTGAAGACAGGAATTTCAAGGAATATATCAATGAAAGAAGAAACATTTTCAGGGAGCGACCTCTTAATGACATGGAAGAAAGTTTCATCGATCGATTCAGGCATTTTGAATTAGAGAAATACCCGGAAATTGAATCGGATCAAATGTCAATATGGAATCAGGAAAGTATTATGGAAATTATTAAGAAAGAAAAAAAGAACCACATATTGATCACAGGTTTTGATACTGATAACGAGATTTTTATAAACGCACTGAATGCCAGTGACATGGGGTTTGTACCTGTAATACTGTCAGATGGAGTGTCAGCACCATCAGAGAGAAACCATTTCAATGCTCTTGAATTAATGAGCAGGTTCACATATATGGTTGACAGCAGGGATATAATGCTCATGGCTGGTGATCTTTAATATGAATAAAGTGCCCATTATACTCATAGGGGGTATACCTGGGGTCGGAAAAACCAGTATATCTGGATACATTGCAAGGCAAATGAACATTAATATAGTGATGTCAGGAGATTACATAAGGGAAATAATAAGGCCATTTGTCCCGGAAGATGACATACTCCAGTATTCTGTTTATGATTCATGGAAGAAATATGGTGAAAACACAGAATTAAATGTAACAAAAGGATTCCTAAATCAGGGGAAATTGATAAACAGGGCAACATCTTCTTCCATAAAGAGGGCAATAAAAAATGGAGAGCCCATGATTATTGAAACCCTTTATTTCATTCCCGATCAGATCAGG
>JAKARU010000040.1 GCA_021819225.1 Thermoplasmata archaeon | reverse complement strand
AGGGATTCATGAACCATCCAACCGGGCTGAAACTCATGGAATTGATGCTTACGCCATCGCTTCCAATTATTCCGCCAACGACAAGCAGGGCAATGAAGCCTATGAACAGCGTGACTATTGAGTATGCCCTGAACATGTTTTTTCTTGTCATCAATCCCTTTGAACTTACGAACTCCCCAACAACAAATGTTGCGTTCCTTGCCACGAAGAAGATCAGGAATATCATGATTTCCCCTGCGTATATTGAAGCCAGAGGAACTATTATTTTTGGGAATGCAAAGTCGGATGCTACTACCCAGAATGCGGCAAAAGTTCCGGTGATTTCCCATATGGGAGTGATATATGAAATAACCTTCTTGTTGCTCTTCTCCCAGTTGAACAACAGCTGGAATGCACCCATGGCTTCTGACAGGAAAAGTGCCATGAATGCGGCGAAAATGGCGAATACTAGATAGAATGTATAATTCATTTCACACCCCTCCCTGCTTATTTGAATTCCGCTTTTCTTTTATGTCACCAGATTCATGACTTGATGGCTTTCCCCTGAATACCCTGGCGAAGAAATAGAAGGTAAATGGTATGAGGAAAAGATAGAAAGCAATTATGAGGTAACCTGGCACAATCAGGGCGTTAGAGTAGTTAGCTGCCTGGTTTACAGTCATTATGTTGTAAATGATCCATGGCTGTCTTCCCACTTCATCTGTCACCCATCCCATGTCATAAACAATGAGTGCAAAAAACCCGACTGCAATTTCAAGGTACATTATGCTTTTTCTTCTGAACATATCCTTTCTCAGTACTTCGTAAATGAAGAAGATGAAGAAGAATAGACCGAGTATAAGTCCTCCCAGAACCATTACGTCAAATGATGTGTGGACGAATAGAGGAGGCCAGTCAGATTGTGGGTATGAAGAAAGACCGGGCAACTTTGTGATTCCTGCTTCAAAATTTGCCAGAAATGCCTGCAGTCCTGGTACTGTTATTGAACCGACAATTCTACCATTCACTATGGAACCAAGTAGATGTTCACCAAAACCACTTCCAGGATTTGGATCAAGTTCTATGGCTGCGTATTTTACAGGCTGATACTTGAGAAGGCTAATTACCTCGTTTCCACCTGTGATTCCTGCAAGCAGAATGAAGACTGCAGACATCCATCCGGAAATTCTTATTCCAAGTTTTGTAATCAATCTTGTTTCACTGTCCTTTGATCTGATATACTGGTATGCAAAGAAGGCCCCCAGTATAACAAACCCTACAAAGATCGTTGTTGTTAGAACATGAGCAAGTTCGTTGAATGTGGAAACAGTATCAAATGGAGCAAATGGATTCACGTCTGTAATTTTCCCTGTGCTCAGATAAACTGATTTATTGAAGCCGTTTGGTGTGTTCATCCATGCGTTTACCATTGTGATGAATACGGCAGACATGATAACACCAATTGCAACAAGAATGGATATTCCAAGATTCGCATATTTCCATCTAAACACATCCTGGTAATATACATAGATGACCAGTGCAAACGTTTCAAGGAAGAATGCAGAAACTTCTGCGTAGAAGAGTGATATGGCACCGGTGCTTGATACAAATGTCATGAATCCTGGAAACAGGTTGACCAGTTCCACTGCCAGAACGATACCGCTTGCTGTACCCACACCGAATGAAACTATAAACATTCTCTTGAGCTTGAAGAGCATCGTTTTATACTCCGGTTTATCCTTTCTTGTAAGCATAAATTCAAGTATTACTAGTATCAGGCTCAGCGCTATGCTTGCACTCACTATAATTATATGAGAACCTATTGTGTATGCAAACAGGAACCTGTCAAAATTAGCTGACAGCATAATTTTTAACCTCCTTTCTTCTTATTATTGAATTGAAATTGAAGAAGCCGGCCCACAGGAAAATGATCCCTAGAAGCTCAGCATAATAAAGTGTTTCAGGGAATGATACTATATAAAGTGAACCTGCCACACTTACAATTAGTGTACCTATAATTATGCTGATCATCTTTTTATTTGAGGTTTTTCTGAACGATATAAGAGCGGTTATAATGAGTATTACTGCTGCAGGGAACGAGATTATTGAAGACGTTATTATTACAGCTATGGGAAGTGCACCTGCTACTACACCACTTATGAGAATGTTTCCAGTGGGAATTAGCGCCAGAGTAACAGCAAGAAGAATATCGGCTATAACAGAGAAAATTGAGTAGACCCTGTTATAAATGGGTTTTTTTAGCAACAGAATGGAACCCATGGACAGTGACTGAACAAGAACAGCCACAGTGAACAGGTAGAGATCAAAGAGTAACTGATCGGCAGCTCCAATGGCAAAAAATATCTCGAGGAGGGCATCAATGAAGAACAACCATAATCCGAGAGACCAGAAAAACTGGCTTTTCCCATGGGAAGTTGTGTAATTCCTTGTCATGAAGACTGCCAGTATGAAACTGGCGACCGATACGAACAAAGTTGTACCAAATAATACGTTTAACATGATTATCATTCAGGTATGAGAGGATTATATATCTATGTTAATGGATAATAATACACAACAATTATTGCGAAGACGCAAATATGTGTATATTTGTGCTTAATTGTGTAATTTTGTATGAAATGAAGTGAAAGGATGAATATGTCATAAATATTTATTTTGTGTTTCACCATACCTGTGTGAATGTCCAGAATAAACGTGAGCCTCAGACCAGAACTGGTGAAGGATTTGAACGATATGTGTGAAAAGAGCAGGAAAACCGTTAGTTCTACTGTTGCAGAGGCCATTTCATTCTACATGAAGATGAGTAAGATGGGTCTTCGCCTTGATGACCTTGAAAAGGCAGGCTATCTCCTTGGATTTCTTAAGGAGACAGATTCTGTTCCAATACCCAGTATATTACTTGATGGGATGATAAAGAACGCCATGTCATTTTCTGAGGACTCCACGTTGAAGAAGTGGTACGACCGTGGTTTGGTTGCAGGTGACATCCTGAAGAAGTATGCAGAAAACCTGGATGACCTTGGCAAGATGCTGAAGGAGTACAGGGATGTAATTCCAGCAAGCATGCTTGATATAGAATTCAACGGTGATTCAGTGACAGTAACACTTTCGGGGGCCGGTTACAGCCTTGAAGCCTCCAAATGCACTGGTGCGGGCATTGATGGATTCCTCATGGCATTCAATTTCAGATCGGTCAGTAAGGAGCTATCTGAAGGTTTTGTGAAGGTTGTCGCCGAACAGGTCAGATAAAAACTGTGTAAAATTGTGTTATATAAGAAAAAATTTAAGAAAACAATAAATTAAAAATAAGAATATGAGTGCATGACTTATGATGACCTTAATGATTTCATTTCCGATCGAAGGAAAAAAAATGATTTCATCCAGATGGAAGATGAGGTAAGCACTGAACTGGAACTTACCTGGATTCTGAGTGAGGAAGAGAGGGCAGGAAAGGGAAGAACTATTCTCTTTGAAAAGGTAAAAGGCTACGATATCCCGGTTGTTGGTAATATTTTTTCAACACAGGAGAAGATGAATTCCATTCTTGGAGACACACCGGAGAATGTTGGAAATGCCCTGAGAAACCTCATCAGGCCGCCGAAAGAGAGTGAGTCACTGATTGGCAGGGGCATGGAAATGCTGAAGGAACTTGGAGGATTGAGGCCAAAATTGCACGACAAATTGCCATCTTCCCATAGTGTTATCAATTCCGTTGACCTGGACAGGTATCCCATATGTACAACATGGCCGGATGATGCAGGACCATTCATTACACTACCTGTGGTCATTACGAGTGATCCTGAAACAGGCAGGAAAAATGCAGGCATGTACAGGATGCAGAAATATGACTCGGAAACCATGGGAATGCACTGGCAGATCCATAAGGATGGGGCAAAGCATTTTGATGAATATAAGGAGAAAGGAAAGATCATGGATGTGTCTGTTACTCTGGGAACAGACCCACTAACAATATTCTCGGCAGTTGCTCCCCTTCCAGATCCACTTGATGAATTCTCATTCTGGGGACTGATCAGCAAGGACAGGGCAAACCTTGTAAAAGGGCAGAGTGTTGATCTTTATTATCCGATGAATTCAGAAATTGTACTGGAAGGCTATATTGATACTTCCGAATCGAGGATAGAAGGTCCCTTTGGAGATCATACTGGATATTATTCACTGCAGGAAGTGTTCCCTGTATTTCACGTGAAGAAGATAGTGGAGAAAAAGAATCCTGTCTATCCAACAACCATTGTGGGCAAGCTGTGGCATGAGGATGTGATAATGGGAAAATCCATAGAAAGACTGTTTCTTCCTCTTGTAAAGTTGCAGATACCGGAAATTGTTGATATGAATACGATGGAGGAAGCAGTGTTTCATGACATGATAGTTGTTTCCATAAAGAAGAGATTCCCCGGTCATGCAAAGAAGGTTATGTTTGCTGTGTGGGGTACCGGTCAGCTGATGTTTTCCAAGATAGTGGTTGTTGTTGATGACGATATAAACGTACATGACAGAAAACAGGTCATATGGGCCATGAGCACCAGGATTGACCCTGCAAGGGATGTCATTATTATCCCCGGAACACATACAGATACGCTTGATCATGCCTCATCGCTTCTGAACTATGGATCAAAGATGGGTATAGATGCAACCAGGAAATGGAAATCGGAGGGATTTAACAGGCCATGGCCGGAAACACTTTCAATGAAACAGGATATTCAGGAAAGAGTAGATCAACTGAGAACGAAGTTCAAGAATCAAAATTAAAAGGTTTCATCGATTACATAAAACTGGAACATACAGTTTTTGATATACCTTTCATAGTGGCAGGTAGCTTTATTGCTGCAGGAAAATATCCGGGAACCAGGATCATCATTCTTGTAATACTGGCAGGTACACTTGCAAGAGCAACAGGAATGTCGATCAACAGGCTGCTTGGGAAGAAGTATGATGTGATCAACCCGAGAAAGAGGCAATGGGGACTGGTTAATGGGTCCCTGTCAACTTCAAGCGCCATTACATTCACTGTTATTGTGGCAGCCCTATTTGAGCTCTGTACGTTCCTGCTCAACACGTTCGTCTTCATTCTTTCTCCAGTAGTTCTTGCTCTTTTCATAATAGATCCCATGCTCAAGAGAATAACAAGATGGAGGCATTTCTTCATGGGACTGACCATAGGGGTTGGTGTCATGGCAGGATACCTTGCCGTTATCCCTCACTTTCCATCATCACCTGAAATATATATCCTGGTAATCACAACTGCTACGTGGATTGGAGGCTTTGACATGGTATACACAATACCTGATGTGGAATATGACAGGCAGAATGATCTAAAGACAGTCATGACTGCTTATGGGATAAGAAATGGGATGATTATTTCAGATATTACTCATGCCTTTACCCTCTTATTTTTCACCCTGCTCATATTTTACATAAACAGTTATTTCTACGCTGCAGAACTCGTTCTGATTTATTTCCTCATAATATATCAGCATTACATACTTGATCCGGATGATACTTCTACAGTAAGGGTTTCATTCCTTAACTCCAATTCATTCATAGGCATATCATTCCTCACTGTCCTGATACTGACACAGTACCTGCCAGCTTTTGCTTTATAATAATCTAGCCAAGCGGGAATATATTCAATTCGTAAATTTTTACATTTTTGAAATTTACAGGAATATTACCGATGATTTTCAGCAAATATGATTGATATACCCTGTGAATAAGGAATGTAAATTTCAAAACCCTGTCCTTCTTTTCTATCCCAAAATAAATGAGTGGGAGAATGGCTCCTTTCTTGCTGTTGAATTGCATAACCAGTTCATCGCTTATCTCAACCTCATAGGAATTATCATCTATTTTCTCAGCATCCGGTGGAACTGTACTGTCTTCATGATATACCATGAAAAAAGGGACTCTTCCAAGAGACGGGAATTTAAGGATTGCCAGATACTCCTCCCCAATATTTAGATCATAATTATCAAGGGAAAATTCTACCCTGTCAATTTCCATATTCTCCAAGGATGTGATATACTCCATGAAACTGATCTCTTTCAGTTTCCATACTCTAAATTTTTCATCATCAAGTAAACCTGATATGAAATTGTTTATATCCTGCATGAAACGTTCAGAAAATGTAAATGACATATAGTGCCTGCCGCCCATTACGTAATTTATTCCAGCCATGATGGATGGAATCTCTAAAATCTCTCCTATTTTCCCTGTGCTTCCCTGTAAATCACTGGAAGCAAAAAACGTATAACAGTTACCTATTTTTCTTCCACCATATTTCTGGTTGAAAATTGCCTGATCCCTGTTTTGATTTTCTTCATTCAGGAGATACAGGAATATCATCCTTCTTTCGTCATTAAGAGCTATGAATGGAATTTTTATACTGTGTGCCCTTGAATAGTTTTCAATGGGAGAGTTATCATTGCATTCAAGAATTATTTCATGTTTTCCATTGAAAATCCTGTATTTATCAGGAAAAAGGTTCCAGTCTGCCATTCTGTCAGACAGTGATTGTAAATGGATATTTAAATAGGATTGTGATTATAATAGGTAGAATAGGGTATTCATACAGAAAGAATGTCACTGAAAACAGCACCTGCTGTCTCAAGAGGCCCGTCCATGTCTTCTGAGATATAAACCGGATTCCTCTCAGCAAACCCTATGGTACATGCCATTCCCATTGGGGCCAGCCTGAGGAATGGGTCCTCATTCTCAAGTTTGAATACCCTGGACTCTACAGTGAATTCTCCATCCATGGAAAGCTTCGCGAGGAGCATTTCATTCATTTTAATATTATCAGGATTTATTCCAGAGTAACTCAATTCTTTCAGTCTCAGGGGCTTATTGAACAGCGAATTTGCAAGAATGACCGCTTTTCTTGCGGAATCTGTTCCGTCCAGATCATCTGTCATATCCGTTTCTGCAACACCCTCTTCGTTGGCCTTCCTCTTTGCCTCTTCCAGGCTCATCCCTCCATTTACCTTCTTCATCACAAAGTTCGATGTTAGATTTACGACACCGGTGAAACTGTTTACAGTAAAGGATGGAAAACTACTTCTCAGCAGTGAAAATATTGGAAGCCCGCCTGCAACTGTTGCCTCGAAATAGAGTTTTTTATGATTTTCCATTGATGCTCTTCCTATTTCCGGGAAGAAGTTAGCAAGTCCCGATTTATTGGCAGTTACAATGTGCTTTCCATTTTTCATGAGATCAATGTAATCATCCCTTTCCCTTTCACCATTTCTGGATGCAGTCCTCATGTCCACATAAACGTCAAAATCAAGCTTTCTGATACTCTCCGACTTCCTGAAATCTTCTGGAGCACTCATGAATTTATTGATCTCTGTCATGTTTAGACCTTCTTCTGAGCACAGCTGCCCCCTGGAGTTCTCGATCCCGATGATCTGAATGTCAGAATTGAATTTTGCGATCAAGATCG
>JAKARU010000039.1 GCA_021819225.1 Thermoplasmata archaeon | reverse complement strand
TTATGAAATCCATCTGGGTTCATGGCTCAGGGAAGATGAAGCTCTTTATGCATCATATCTTGATATTGAAAAAAGGCTCATTCCGTACCTGAAAGAGAACAGGTTCAATTATGTAGAATTCCTTCCAGTCATGGAGCATCCGCTGGATGATTCATGGGGGTATCAGGTTGTCAATTACTACGCACCAACCTCACGGCACGGTAATCCAGAAGGTTTCAAGCATTTGATAAATGCGCTTCATGAGAATAATATAGGGGTGTACCTGGACTGGGTCCCCGCACACTTTCCAATGGATTCATACGGCCTTGGGCTTTATGATGGGAGCCATCTTTATGAATATGAGAATCCAAAGAGAGGAATTCAACCTGATTGGGGCACATATGTTTTTGACGTTGGAAGAAGACATGTGATCAATTTCCTCATTTCAAATGCGGTGTTCTGGATAAAGGAATATCACTGTGATGGACTAAGGATGGATGCTGTTTCTTCAATGCTTTATCTTGATTATTCAAGGAAGGAGGG
The DNA here is from genome assembly GCA_021819225.1 of Thermoplasmata archaeon. The sequence goes on along the minus strand of JAKARU010000039.1, from coordinate 6,947 downwards.
TGAATGGGAGCCCAATATTTATGGAGGTCATGAAAACCTTGAATCTATTGCATTTTTCAGGAACCTGAATGAGCATATTCACAGATCCTTCCCAGGAGTAGTGTTAATTGCAGAGGAATCTACATCCTGGCCAGGAGTAACATCAAGAATTGAGTCAGGAGGACTTGGTTTTGATATGAAGTGGAACATGGGCTGGATGCATGACACTCTTGAATATTTTTCATATGACCCAATTTATAGAAAATATCATCAGGATAGGATCACGTTCTCCTTCTGGTACTCCTTTTCAGAAAAATTCATCCTACCATTTTCCCACGATGAGGTTGTTTATGGCAAAGGATCCATCTTTCAGAAAATGCCAGGCGACGATTGGCAGAAATATGCAAACGTCAGATTGCTATATTCTTACATGTTCTCTTTCCCGGGAAAAAAGATGATATTCATGGGAGATGAATTCGCTGTAGGTTCAGAATGGGATTTTTCGAGAGGATTGATAAACAACGCAGATTTAAATTCCTTCATGAATGGCGTAAGGGAATCGCTGAGGGACCTGAGTGATATATACTTTTCAAGAAGTTTCCTTGCGAGAGGTGATTTCAACGGGGGAGCATTTCAGTGGATAGATTACTCCGATAGGGAAAGCAGTATATTCTCTTTCATAAGAAGAGATCAGCAGTCGGATCACTTCCTGATATTCGTATTCAACTGCACTCCAGTGATCAGAAGGGATTACAGAATTGGGGTACCCAGATCAGGGGAGTGGAGGGAAATATTCAATTCAGATTCACAGTATTACGGTGGTTCAGGGGTTGGAAATGAGGGAAAGGTGATTGCATCAAAAAGGTGGTGGCATAACATGGAAAACTCAATCGAAATTGCACTGCCACCACTGGGATGCCTGATTCTTGAATGGAGGTCATAAAATGAAGTACAGGGACATTTATATAGAAAGGGTAATGCCAGCAGTTGATAATGGCACTCTGCCTGCCAGAGTAAGATACGGTGATAACGTTCCAGTGGAAGCTGTCATATATTCCACTGCACACCAGTACCTCAGGGCAAGAGTTGTAATCAGGTCAAGAAAAGGCAGGGTTATTTCAAGGACCGAACTGAAATACACAGGACTAAATGATGTATTCAGAACAACTGTGCAATTTCCGGAAAGAGGTTCATTCAGCATTACAATAAGTGCCTGGATCGACAGAACAACGACCATAATCAGAGGGATACTGTCCTGGTTGGAGGCTGGCGAAAGCATTGAAAGTGATCTGCTTGAACTGAAACAGAGAATTTCAAATATGGAGGGAAAAGCCAGGGGTAGGAACAGGAAGGCCTTCAGGGAAATATGGAAGATCGTGAATGCAGAAAAGCCTGAAAAGGAAAGTCTTGCATCGATCCCTGAAACTTTTTCATCAATCCTGGATAGATATGATGAGAAGGAATCTGAGATAAATTCCAAGAAATTCTGGTTGGAAGTGATGGGTGATGAACTGGCAAAATCATGGTATGAAGTTTTTCCAAGGTCTCAACCTCCAGAGGGAAAAAAATCAAGCACACTCAGAGATCTTGCACAAAGGCTTGACTACATTTCTAAAATGGGGTTTGACGTTGTATATTTGCCACCCATTCACCCCATAGGCCAGACAAACAGGAGGGGAAAAAATGGGATCATTCCATGTGAGAAGGATGATCCAGGAAGTCCATGGGCGGTTGGAAGTGAGAAGGGAGGATTCAGGTCAATTGCACCAGAACTGGGAACACTGGATGATTTTAAATTCCTGATAAACGAAGCGCGGTCCAGGAAAATGGAGATAGCTCTGGATATGGCGTTCCAGTGCTCACCGGATCACCCTTATGTGAGGGAGCATCCAGAATGGTTTTACAGGAGGCCGGACGGTACAATAAGATATGCAGAAAACCCGCCAAAGAAATATTTTGATATATATCCATTCAATTTTTACTGCAGTAACAGGGATGAATTATGGGAGGAACTAAAGAGTGTTGTCATGTACTGGGCAGCAGTAGGGGTAAGGACATTCAGGGTGGACAACCCTCACACGAAGCCACTGGGTTTCTGGGAATGGCTGATCCAGTCAGTCAGGAAGGAATATCCTGATACCGTATTCCTCAGTGAGTCATTTACAACACAAAACCTGATGTACCGCTTGAGCAAGGTTGGATTCCAGCTTTCCTACAGTTATTTCACATGGAAGAACTTTGACTGGGAAATAAGGGATTATTTCACGGAACTGAACACCCCTGAAGTAAGGGCATTTTTTACGCCAGTTCTTTTCACAAATACACCGGACATACTATCGTACACCCTGCAGTATGGAGGCAGGGCCCAGTTCATTATCAGGGCAATACTTGCAGCAACCCTCTCTTCATCGTGGGGAATATACAGTGGATACGAAATATGCGAGAACACGCCGATTCCAGGAAAAGAGGAGTATCTTGATTCAGAAAAATATGAAATCAAATCCAGGGATTTCAACGACCCGATAAACATCAGGGAAGAAATAGGAAGACTCAATGAGATAAGAAGGAAGAACCCCGTGTTCATGGAGAGGGGAAATCTGAAATTCATTGAAACCAATAATCCCTCTCTGCTTGCATATACAAGGGGATTTGACCAGAACAAGATCATGGTAATAGTAAATCTAAACCCAGATCAGATGCAGGAAGGCATGGTGGAAATACCCGATGAATGGAAAGGCTATTCCAGGATCAATGTGATGGATATTTATAACCTTGAAAGCTACTCATGGGTGGATGGCCGGAATTATGTGCGTCTTACGCCTGAATTCAAGCCCGTACACATACTCAAGAGGGTTTTGAAATGATATCTGATGCACAGGAAAGCCTGTGGTATAAAGATGCGATATTTTACGAGGTGCCGGTACGATCGTTCTACGACTCAAATGGAGATGGTATAGGAGATCTTCAGGGGCTCACACAGAAGCTTGAATATATTAAGAGTCTTGGAATAGATTGCATTTGGCTTCTTCCATTCTATGATTCCCCACTCAGGGATGATGGATACGATATACGGGACTACTATTCAATACTCCCGGAATACGGGACACTGAAAGACTTCGATGATTTAATGGTTGAGGCCCACAGGCTTGGGATAAGAGTTATTGCCGATCTTGTACTCAACCACGTTTCAGATCAGATAAAGTGGTTTCAGGAAGCGAGAAAGGACAGGAACAACCCTAAGAGGGACTGGTTTGTCTGGTCAGATACACCCGATAAATACGAGGGTGTCAGGATAATATTTATTGACACGGAGCGGTCCAACTGGACACTGGACCCGCAAACAGGGCAGTATTACTGGCACAGGTTCTTCAGTCATCAACCAGATCTGAATTATGACAATCCAGAAGTAAGGGAGGAGATGAAGAAGGTCATAAGATTCTGGCTTGACAGGGGACTGGACGGCTTCAGGTGTGATGCAGTACCATACCTTTTTGAAAGGGAGGGAACAAGCTGTGAAAACCTTCCTGAAACACATGAGTATTTCAGGGAGCTCAGGAAGATGATAGATGAGGAGTATCCAGGCAGGATACTCCTTGCAGAGGCAAACCAGTGGCCTGATGACGCAAAAAAATATTTTGGAAATGAGGACGAATTCCAGATGAATTTTAATTTTCCACTCATGCCAAGGATATTCATAGCACTGGCAAAGGAAGATGCCTTCCCCATTGAGAATATCATTTCAAAAACCCTTCCTGTCCCTGAAAAATGTTCATGGGGGTTATTCCTCAGGAATCATGATGAATTGACCCTGGAAATGGTCTCCGACGAGGAAAGGGATATAATGTATAGTGAATATGCAAAGGTGCCGAAGATGCGACTGAATCTAGGAATCAGGAGAAGGCTTGCACCGCTGGTAGACAATGATAGGTACGTACTGGAGTTCCTCAGTGCTCTCATAATGTCATTACCAGGCTCTCCCATCCTCTATTACGGGGATGAGATTAACATGGGTGATAATATATACCTTGGAGACAGGAACGGTGTGAGAACACCCATGCAGTGGTCCTATGACAGGAATGCAGGTTTTTCAAGGGCAGATCCGGAACAGTTATACGCGCCTGTGATCATAAATTCCAATTATCACTATGAAGTGAATAATGTAGAATCAATGTCGAGGCTGTCGTCCTCATTCCTTAACTGGCTCAGGAAACTAATTATAACAAGGAAGAAGAGTGCTCAAGTTTTTGGCAGGGGAACAATAGAATTCATCCACTCAGATCAAAAGGAGATTCTTGCCTTCATAAGAACATATGAGAATCAGACAATCCTGTGCGTTTACAATCTTTCAAGAAAACCATCCTATGTGACCATGGACCTCAGAAAATATTCAGGCTGGCATGTAAGGGAGATGCTCAGCCTCTCAAGATTTCCAGATATAGGCGATCTGCCATATTTCTTCACTTTACAGAGAAACTCATTCTTCTGGATGAGCTTGGAGAAGCCAGATGCTGCATGAGAACAGAGGAAATTGTTAGGATAAACAGGGAAAGAATATTCAGGGAAATGGTAAGTGAGAGATGGTATCCTCTCAAGGGACACGATCCAGCGGATATGAGGGTAATAGAAACGTACCCTGAAGAAGTATCAGGAAATGAACCTTTCACCGTAAAATTAAGATCAGAGGGAACAGGAATGCTTATCAATCTCCTGCTCAATGTTAGAGATGGCAGTGAAGATGAAACTGAAGATTCAATAAGATCAGGAAAAGTTGTCCTCATGATAAGGAAACTGCTGGAAAGTGGAAAAGATACAGAAATCAGGTTCAACGGGAACAGGAATGAAATTCTGCAAAACCTTGGTTCATATCATGCATTTAACGGAAACCAGAGCAATTCGTCCTTTATAATCAATGGAAATGTGATAGGAAAATTCTTCAGGACATCCTCAGACGTGGAAAATCCTGATTACATCATACCACTGAATCTCTGGAAGCATACAAATTTCAGGAACACACCGGAACCTCTAGGTATGGTGACCTTCAGGGAGAAAGAGTGCATCATGACATTTTCACGGTTTATGGAAAATGAGGGTGACTACTGGAACTATCTCAACCGCATACCAGAGGATGACAATTTTGTAAATATTGTTATGGAATCAGCAAGGAATATAGCTTCAGTGACGGCGAAGATGCATTATTCCCTGTCTATCATCAGGAATGAAGGATTTGAAACAGAATTATTCAATTTGAAAGACATCCAGTCATTGCAAGACTCTTACAAATCATACGAAGAAATGGTATACGAACTTTGTAAAATAAGGGAAGGGCAGTCGGAACTATTCCATGAAGTTTATAATGGAATGCCAGCTGTGAGGAAGGCTGGTGAGGCATTTGAAAAATTAATTACAGATAACTTCCTGAAGCAGAGGATCCATGGAGATTTTCACCTTGGCCAGATATTGAAGACAGGATCTGGTCCGCAGGTTATAGACTTCGAAGGAGAACCAATGAGGTCCATCAGAGAAAAGTCTTCAAAGCAGAGTACCATGAAGGACCTTGCAGGACTGATACGTTCCTTCGACTACCTTTGCAGGGGAAGGATGAATAAACCGGGAAAAACATCTAAATTGCTTGAAAACACTGTGATATCTGCATACATGAATGAAATGATAGATCTGGATCCTGGATTCAGGGAAAAGAAGGACTTATTCCCTGTTGTGTTAAAAGCCTTCATTCTTGAAAAGGCAATGTATGAGACAATTTATGAGTCCAGGAACAGGCCTGACTGGATCCATATACCACTTGGGTTCATTCGTTCATTCATAAATGATGAAACGGAGTGAAAAATATCAGGAAGCCTATGGAAGTTCCCTGAGATAGAATATTCTTTCCTCAATTCCAAGTCTCTTATTGGAAACAAGTGCGTGGAAGAATAGAACTGAAGACAGCCTGTTTGCATATTCTTCAAGGACTGCAGGGATTTCCACTTCTGACTTCGATTTTACCAGATCCCTCTCCAGTCTTCTGCAGACAGTTCTTGCCATGTGCAGGCTTGTAGCCTCCTTGCTTCCTCCCGGGATCACGAACAACCTTATCTTACCGTACTCCTTCCTGTAATATGTTACCCTGTCTTCGAGCCACTTCACTCTTTCTGGGGTTATTGTTCTTCTCGTGCCCTGAGTTGTTATATGTTCTCCAAGGGTAAATAAATCCACCTGAATCTGCTGGAGGTCTTCTCTTATATCGTCCCATCTCGTGTTAACGAGGGCAAAACCTATGAATGAGTTCACCTCATCTATGTCTCCCTCTGTATCAATAATGGCGGATCCCTTTGTAACCCTCATTCCTGTGCCTGTATCGGTTTCTCCCCTATCTCCTCTTTTTGTATACATAGCAGTTCATCAACAAAGTATAATTAAATATTATGAAGTAAACTTTACTAAATTTAAAGAAATTTTCAAAATAGTCAACGTTCAGGCTACTGGAAAATTGGAAATCAAAAACTTGGTGGTAATTGACTCTGAGAAATTACAACTTTTAGGGAAATTCAGTAATTTTCCTAAATTTCCATAATCTGGACCTCTTAGATGTCATGAAAAGAAGTTATTTTGACCATGTTAACATGACGGTGTCAGCGTGAGAGTTAGAGAGGTAATAGAAGGATTTCTTGACTCAGGAGGTTGCTATCTAGATTGGCTGCCATTCGATTCTTAATATAATGCAGCAATGGTAAATAGAAGCATGTCGAAAAATCTCCTCTTTTTCAACAAACAACAACCACCAGGAGTTGATCGAAATCTACATGGTATTGGATGATGATGAAAACATCATGGAACAGTCTGAGATTGGGAATAATATAAATGAATTAGAACAGTTCAGATCAAGGTATATTGATCTCAATCCTGAGATTGCACTGGAAGTATCAACGACAGGAAAATATATTGCAGGAAAGCTGAGGGACATGAGATCG
>JAKARU010000038.1 GCA_021819225.1 Thermoplasmata archaeon | reverse complement strand
TTCCGATCTACTGCGTTAACACTTGTGTTGTCAAAATTCTGGATAAATCCTGAGAGGTTTGCAAGAGTACCTGTGTAATGAAGCAATCCAGTTGAGAGGTATATTGTCGAATTCATGGGTGATATGGTGAAAAGACTCAGGTTCTGATAACTGAGGAAGAATAAAACCTCCTTATCCATTGGGGCAAAAAGGGAGCTCGCTTGAAGATATGACTTAAATGTTGTGTTCAGTACTGCTGATGCACCCGAGTCCTGAAGATAAAGAGTTAGATTGGATGATGAGGAATAAGTCCTGTTAAACGTGTTTGAAAAAACATTTACAAAAACTGACGGGACCGATGATCCAAATAGGGCAGAGAGGTTTCTCGACTCCGCTGATGCATGGTTATATGCTATAAGCTCAGACTCAGTCAGGTTTTTGGAGTGAAAATAGGAATTCTGGAATGAATAATAATATACTGTTTCAAGGGAAAGGAATGCCTGTGATGTCACATTCGCTGAAATCACGGTACCACCAAGACCCTTTACCGTCTGGTAATTATGTTCAAGGAGTATCTTCATTCCATCAGAAAATGAATTCATGGTCTGGAATTCAGTACCAACAATGCTTTCAATTCCAGTAAAATTACTGTCAGAAGATGCAGATTTATTTTCAGCATTTACAAAATCTACTAGATTTGAAAAATCCTGTGAACTTGAAACATTTGTGTTCTCGGAAACAACAATCAGTTCAGAGGTTGAACCAGTACTTCCGGTACCTGCAGAGGAATTAAAATATTCAGAAAGCTCGTTCGTTGCCTTTGAAGACATTGAATTAGATGAACCGAATCCGTTTTCTATGTTGAAGTTGGTATTAGAAAATACGAGCAACGCCCCATATCCCATCAGCAGAAGAAGAACAATCCAGAAAACTATTATCTTTCCACTATGCTTAGATACTTTTTCCCCTAACTTTTCGAAAACAGACTCGAACATTGAAACCTGATCGGATTATTGTATTAATCTCTTGTTAGTCAATCCGGTTAGTGAGCTTTCCATGTTTCAATAATCGAGGAAATGGATCCAGACATTTGTTCTCCAGCAATGCTGAAGCCGGTTGCCAGAATTCGGAGGAAGGGCGGGAGGCACATTAACCGGTATCCGAAATCTATCCCAAAATTCTTTAATAAGCTAATAATTACGCACTGATCAGTACAGCTGCGGAGGTTGTCGAGTATGGTCAAAGGCGATGGATTCAGGGTCCATTCCCGTAGGGGTTCGCCGGTTCGAATCCGGCCCTCCGCATTTCGATATCATATTGAGACAGTTGCCCTGGTATGTTTAAGAATTTCCAATTGGTTGTGCAGCTGACCTTTGAAATCGGTTATTTATTTGCATTCACTTATCTCGTATGCTATGGAAATTATCAAAACATGTATTGCTCAACTATTGATCCCTTCCCCTTAAAACTGGACACATTTTGAAGTAAGATTGCGCTAGGCTATTAGCCTAAAATACAATTCCTCCTAATTGCCGGATCCTCATTCCATTGGTACTCTTTTGATTCTTTAGATGGATATCTGTTATAATTTCAGTGAGTATGATTATATCATTGCAAAGTGATAAGCGTCCCCAAATAAGCAAATTTTCGTCCTTTATCGCATTCTTCATGCCTGATTCGGAGGATAACCATGCTCAGGAATAAACTGTCCAGACTAATAAAGAGCACATAAGTCTGGAATTAAATCATTTAATAATTGTTGCATGATAGTCGGATATGGGTCTCAGGGACTCTTTAAAATTCAAGGGCTCCAATTCGACACAAATCCTGAGGGGTCAACATTTCACAACAGTATCGAAGACTGAGGATTTCCTTTCGAACAACCTGTCATTGAATGATTTTTTAAAACATGTTGGCTATACAATAAAGGTACATTTTCCACTGGAAGAAGAGATTCTCATACCTGATTTCAGGCCATATCTCAGGCAGTATATGGAATTCGAGGAACCCATACGCATAATTACATCTGAACACAGGTCCATAAACGGGATATATATGGGCATTAATAGTCCCCGGTTATATGAGGTCCAGGATGATCCCGCGATTTCAGAAGAAGAAAAAATCTCACAAACGGGTCATATAGCGAAAATCATGCTACAGCATATATAAAATGAGGAGAACGGCCTCTTCAACCTGGTTGAACTCTATTTACCGGATGAACTCAAAACCCATGTTTTTGTGGATATCAAGTCAAGATTTTCAACCCTTGAAGCATCGTATAAAGAAGGGCCCTGATCTTGAATTGCATCGTGAATCAGGCATGAAAGTACTGATCTATTATTTTTCAGTTATCTTATCGGTATCCATTATCACCTGATGAATCGTAAGAAGGGACTTCCCGTCAAACATTCCCTCAGGTATATCCCTCGAATGAGCCTTCTTGAAATCCTCAGAATTAACCCACGCACGGAAATCCTCCATACTTCTCCAGAAAGTCATTACGATATATTCGTTTCCCTCAACCGGCTTGAGAACCTTGTTGCTTATAAATCCCGGGAATCTGTCAACATCTCCATTCCTCTGGCTGAAGCGTTTCTCAAATTCGTCGCGGAATTTATCGTTAACTGGTATATGATTCTGAACGACAATCATTCCTGCACATCTAAATCTAAATAATTAAATCTATCACTCAAAATTATCGAAAAAATTCAGATGGAGTAGGTAGTGAGACTCATGGGTTCAACCTGATCAATGAAAACCCTTTATAATCAGGGAAACATATTGTGATGTTTGATATGAAAACAGCTGTGTTTGAAACAACAATGGGAACGTTCAGGGTTCAGCTTGATGACGCTGAAATGCCGATCACGGCAGGCAACTTCATCAAGCTTGCAGAAAAAGGGTTTTACAACGGGACGATTTTTCATAGAGTGATCGATAATTTCATGGTTCAGGGTGGAGACCCAACAGGAACTGGAATGGGTGGACCAGGTTACACCATCAAAGATGAATTTTCCAGGGAGAACCATAACAGGAAGGGTACAATTTCCATGGCCAATGCAGGCCCGAACACCGGTGGGAGCCAGTTCTTCATAAACCTTGTTGACAATCTGTACCTGGACGGCAAGCATCCCGTTTTTGGCCACGTTACAGAAGGAATGGATGTTGTGCAGAAAATGGGAAAGGCAAAGACAAACAGGAACGACAGGCCACTTATAGATATAAAAATACTGAAATGCACGATTCAGTGAGAACCTTCAAGCATATGCATTGCTGTTGAAATACATCTATCCCTCGCCTTATTCGTACTGATCCTTTCCTTTATCACGCCATCATTGATGAATTTAACCAGTATCGATTCCATTGGAATTCCATGGCAATCGTGGGATTCCCCAAAAGGAACGATTAGCACGGTCCCGCAATCCTGGCATTTAAGGACATCTTTCCTGCCGGAATACTTTCCCTTCTTCGAGATTGGCATTTCTCCCACCTGAACTATGTCCATTGCAAAATCTTGGGTTTTCCCTGATGCGATGGAAGTTCCTATCCCAAAGGAGTCAGCTCCAGCATCCTTCAGATCCCTTATCTGCTCCTTCTTGATCCCACCGGATACCATTATTTTTATATCCTTATGGCCGCGTAGATCAAGTTCCCACCTGATCTCCCTGACTATCGCAGGGAAATTCCCCCTTCTTGTTGAATGAGTATCCAACCTTATATAATCAATATCTGGAAACATATCAGCTGCTTCTATGGCCTTGATCTTTTCGTCCCCGAACGTATCTATCAGGAGCGTCCTGGAACCCTTTGGAAAATTGTCATCGATGAATTTCCATGCTCTTTCCTCACCAAGGAGGATTGCAATCGAGTGGGGCATCGTACCGACCGGAGAAAGCCCGATGGCTTCAGCACCCAGTATCCCGGATACTCCAGATGCACCGCCTATATATGCAGCCCTGTCAATCATCGGGGAAATGGCAGGATGCATTCTCCTTATGCCGAATGAGAAAAATTCCCTTGGATAACATTCAAGGAACACCCGGGTCGATTCTGTACTGATTCCTGTTGACTGGCAAAGCATTCCGAGAATCGCAGTTTCATATACCATCAGATCAGAATATTTTCCCTCCATTACCAGGAACGGTATCGGCCTCCCGAGATTGTCTCTTGAAGGTATGATCGATCCCTCAGGAATTGCCCAGAGATCAATCGGCTTGCCCTCCATAAGGTTGAGGACCTCATCAAGCCCTGTAAACGTCACCCAGCTGTCACTGGAGGAGAGCGTGATCTCTACAACAACCCTCTCCTCCGGACTTGTTTTCACAATACCTTCGCTCCTACTGAAATATACGTCGCTTGCTCTTCCTTCCAGTATATCTTTCTCTGTTGCTATATAGAATTTACTTTTCCACATAAAGCTCCTCAAATTCCCACTGATTTATGATTGATACCCCGTAATTAGCGATCATTCTTTTCACTGCATCCTCATGATTCTTCTCATCTATGCTTGTACACAGATCCTTTACCAGTGTTATTTCGTAACCCCTGAAGAATGCACCGGAAACTGTATGCTGTACACATATATCTGTGCTGATGCCACTTATATATAATTTTGTTACTTCCCGTGCCCTGAGATACCCATCAAGATCCGAGCCAAAAAAGGCATCATAATGTCTTTTCGGGATTATTCTTGTGGCATATTGTGCCAGGCCATCGTATAACTCAGATCCAGAGGTTCCATCCACGCAGTGTTCACCCCATATCCTGAATTCAGGATCATCAGTTATGTGGGCATCTCTTGTCATTAGTATCTCCATTTTTCCACTCATTTTCTTAACTGTTTCCAATGTTGACATAGCCACTTGAACGGCCTTGCTGCTTCCAAATTTTCCAGTGACAAAATCACCCACAAGATCTACAATTATGTAGGCCTCACCTTTCCTTAAACCATGTAACATCTTCACCACTATCCTCTACAATTATCCCGGACTCTGAGAGAGCTGACCGTATACTGTCGGATTCTCCATACATCTTCATCTGTTTCAGACGCTTCCTGAGCTCGAGAAGGGAAACAACGGTCCCGGGTTCGATGCTTATTGATTCATGATTCCTAATGACCCCTAGAACTTCCTGACCTACCATAAACATCTTATTTAAAATTCCAGCCTCATCCTCACTTATCTCCTCGTGCTTGAAGATTTCTGAAGACACCTCATAAAGAGTGACCAAAGCCATTCTGGTATTGAAATTATCATCCAGATATCCAAAAAATGTTTCTGCATAGTTTCTTGCACCAATTTCCACTGCTCCATGCTTCATCGTTCTTATCCTGGTAAATGCCCTGTTCAGGTATGAAACATTCTGTGAAGCCTCATCCATCATTCCCCACGAGAAATCCATCTCTGATGAGTAGTTTGAGGAGAGAAACGCATACCTGATAGCCTCAACCGAATATTTATCCAGTATTTCACGGGCAGAAATACCGTTGTTCAGTGACTTTGACATCTTTTCTCCATTTATCCTGATTACCCCAGAATATGTCCATGCCTTGCAGATATTGGAGTTTCCCTTCATGCATCTCATAAGAGAGAGTTCTGATTCATTATGCGGGAACTTTAAGTCAGCTCCAGCCCCGTGTATATGGAAACTCGTCCCAAGATATCTCAGGATTATAGCACTATCTTCAACATGCCATCCTGGCCTTCCATCGCCCCATGGTGATTTCCAGTAAGGTTCCCCAGGCTTCCTGAATTTCCAGAGAACAAAATCCCGGGGGTCCTCCTTCAGTTCCGAGACTTTTGCCCTCTTGCCTGAAACCTGGTTCTCAGGAACCTGTCTCGAAAGAACACCATAATTCCTGTCCATCCAGACCCGGAAATACATTCCATCTGGAAGCCTGTAAACAAATCCTCTTCTTTCCAGCACTCTTATCTGGTTGATAATATCCGGAACTGATCTTGTTGCTTTTGCATAAAAACTGACTGAATCTATCCCTGCTTTTCTCATGATATCCATATATTCTTTGGTATATTTTTCGGACAAACTCATGGGATCATCTCTTATTTCCAGCGCCCTGTTGATGATCTTGTCGTCTATGTCTGTAATATTCTGGATGTAGAGAACAGAGTAGCCGGAAAATTTCAGGTACTTGGCAAGCGCATCATATACAGTATAAGTCTTGAGGTGCCCAAGGTGCGGGGTATCATAGACTGTTGGACCGCATACATACATTTTTACTGTCCTGCTCTTGTCCTTGAAGGCAACAAAATTCCCTTTAAGCTCATCCCAGAGTTTCATGCATGAGTATTTGCATCTGAGTTAAAGATAGTTTCTATGTGCGTACGGATATTTCCGCAGCATCGATCCTTCAGTCCCGGTGGAGTGCTCCCGAGGTATAAACGTTTAAATAAATAATTCCCATGCATTATCAATGACTGATTCTGGGGGAGAAGATATTCGCAGTACGGTTGAAGACAGCCGTTCTCTCTTGAAGAAGATTGAACTTGCAGTGCCCGGTTTCGCAGGTTACAGGGAAAAGGAAGACATACGAACTGCAGATGAACTCCTGCGAACCCAGATGGGAAAGATCGTGGAAAATGCATTGAATAATGTCATTACTGCAAGGCAAAGCCTTGTGAATTGCTTCAAGCTTGGACCGCTCAATCAGATAGGAACAGTCGTGGGGAATATTGAAACACTGCGAAATCTCATAATTGATGCTCAACAGGGGTATTCAGGAATTGCCCCGGACATACGTATAGGTGATTCTACCCTCGATAAACTTTATGAATATGATTATGGTTTTGTTTCATCGGTAAAGAACCTTGAAAGAGAGTCCTCTCAAATGTCAGGAATTTGCGACATGAATGATAAAGAAATAACGGATATGTTCTCAAATATTAACGCCGCCGTAAATGACGTGAAAAACAAGTGGCAGTTGAGGATGGAAACCGTTGAAAATATTAGGGTGAGTTGATGTTTGGAAAGAAGTCAAAGGAAATTCCATATTCTGGTGGAAGTGTTGCAGGGTCGATAACGATTGCATGGGAGACACAGTTCAAGGAAGGGAATTCAATGTGGAAGGTCCCACGTCTCATAAGATTGAACGACAATATTGTTGTGCGGGAGGATGAGACGGCAGTTTTCTTCAGGGACGGAAAGGTGCTCACATATTTTGACAAGCCAGGACGATATGCACTTACAGATTTCAACGCGCCTGTTGTTGGGGAGCTCCTGAAATTCTTCTCGGGCGTTCAGCAGCAGGCTGAGGTTTATTACCTGCAGAGAAGAGTCATGGATGGAAAATATGGTAGCGAGACTCCCTACCAGTTTACTGATCCAACATTCGGGGTTGTTAACCTGAGAATCTTTGGAGAATACAGGTGGCAGATTTCTGACCCTGGGCAGTTCATAAACCAGTTCATTGGAACATTCAATGCTGCAACATCCGCGGATGTTGAATCAAGGCTTCGGGATCAGATCGTCTTATTAAT
>JAKARU010000037.1 GCA_021819225.1 Thermoplasmata archaeon | reverse complement strand
ATCATAACACTCAATCGTAAACATATTGTTCAAAAAAGTCAAGACACACCTCAAGGGCGATAAATCAAACCAGCACTTAAACGGAAGCCATTATGCCGTGAGCCGGGATTGAACCAGCGACCTCCAGATCTTCAGTCTGGCGCTCTCCCTACTGAGCTATCACGGCCTAACATGAGAATAGCCTCCAAATACTCTCGCTTTATTTAACATTTGCGAGATTTACCAAATTTTTCAATGAATCCAACTCAACATCTTAAATTTTTACGCAGACAAAATAGCTCACTCATGATGCAAAATATCCAATCGATATGCTCTCTGCATCAACAAGACTCAACGATTTTTTCGGTTTCATATTGATACAATAAATGATTTATTCCAATTTGTATTAATAGGTTATGCTACCGGGAAAGATGAATTCAAGAGAAATGAGAAGAATGATGCAGCAAATGGGAATAAAATCAACAGAGATGACTGACGTTAAGAGGATAGTCATGGAGGCTGGGCCCAAGAAATATATTATTGAAAATCCACAGGTTATTTCAATAGAGGCCCAGGGTCAGAAATCATTTCAGATAACGGGAAATATCAAGGAGGTACAGTCTGCATCTCCGAAAGCAGAAGAGGAAAAAAAGGAGGAATTTCCAGAATCAGATATAAGACTGGTAATGGAGCAGACTGGATGTACAAGAGAAAAGGCTATAGAATCCCTGAAAGCAAGCGAAGGAGAGCCCGCAGATGCTATAATGCATATAATATCCCAGAGTCAGTAGTGCAGGTTCCAGTAAAGTGAATTTATGGGAAATGACAGTTCAAAAATAGACTTTGACTATATTCTTAAGAGATATCTTCCTGACCAGAATGAGAAGAGGTTCAAGGAACAACTTTCGGAGGAAATAATCAGGGAGGTCAATAGAAAATTAAAGGAAGATGGAATTGACGGTGATTCAATTCTCGTTGGTTCCCAGTCCAGAGGAACTGAGCTCAGGAACAGTGATCTTGACATTTTTATAAGATTCTCGAAAGCATATTCCAAGGAAGAAATGGAAAAAATTGGGGTTAATATAGGTTTCGATGTGCTTCCTGATGGGGTTGCAAAATATGCAGAGCATCCCTACGTATCTGGAAAGTTACAGGGAGTCAAGATTGACATTGTCCCCTGCTACAAGGTTGAAATGAACTCAACAATAATATCATCTGTAGACCGGACCCCACTTCACACTGTATACATGAGAAAAGTCATGGATGAGAAAATGAGAAAGGAGTCTGTTCTTCTCAAACTTTTCATGAAGCGACAGGGAATTTATGGCTCAGAACTTAAAACCTCCGGGTTTTCAGGATATGTCTGTGAACTAATAATCAGGGAATTCAAAACATTTGAAAATTTTATTGAGCACGTTTCAAGCCTAAGAGGAAGGTTAATAATAGGAAGCAGAGAAATGACAGGAAGATTCAATTCTCCTGTTGTCATAATAGATCCTGTTGATGAACAGAGGAATGCAGCTGCAGCAGTGAATGAAACAAATCTTTCAGTATTGAAGGTGGCATCCAAATTCTACCTTAATAACCCGGATCAATTCTATTTCACATATGACGAGTATGTGGATATTGAAATTAAAAAAGCCCGTGAAAGTTACATCGCCATTCTGAGATTTGAAAGACCAGATATAATTGAGGATATACTGTTTCCGCAGTTGGATCTTGCAAGAAAAAGCGTGATAAATTTATGCACTTCAAAAGGCTTCCATTATCTTAACAGTTATGTCACCTTGTCCTCAGATTATATGGACATATTGATCGAACTTGAAGAGGGAATACTTGCAAAATTTGAAAAGAGGGAGGGACCTCCTGCTGAAAATCCAAACTCCGTATCATTTATAAACAAATACCGGGACAGCAAAATGAAGCGGAGGGGCCCATACATTAACAATGAGAGAGTGTATTTTGATATCTATCGGGAGGAAGTAAAGTTTACAAAGATATTGCGTAACAACCTCGATAAGCTCAACTTTGGGCACAATATTAATCAGATAAAATCATCAATGAAAATAATTGATAGCTGGAACAGAATCAAGGATGAAAAGACCTATGAAGAATTCATGAAATTCTCCAGTCCTGTTTTACCCCCCTGAAAAAATTTCGATAAAGGCCAGGTCATCAGCCGGAGATACTACTTCGTCTCCTGTTACGGGAGTTCCATTCAAGAGGGATACGAACCTTTCATCAGAAAGCCTAAGCTCCTCCATCACATCACGAACCTTCTCACTTTTCTCCAGCTGCCTGGAGAAACTGATTCTACCAACGACCCTTATCATATCAAAGTCCACAGCCCCGGGCAGATTTGAACTGCCGTCATCGGATCCAAAGTCCGGTATGCTTGGCCACTACACCACGGGGCTATAAAAAATATTTTATGTTTATGGTGTTATTTTTATTGCTCTTGTCGGGCAAACACTCTCGCAGGCCATACAGAAAATGCACTCGTTCTCTCTAACCGGATCACATTTATCAGTTCTGTACTTGTCGTATAGTTCCTTATCCCCAGAAATATCCTTGTTATTTCCGGTTCCCATCTGTCCGGGGTTGAGTTCCCATTCGTATAAACTAACCGGGCAGACATCCATGCATGCGCCATCCGCTATGCAAGTTTCCCAGTCAACTGCAACCTTTGTACCGTGAATTCCATTTTTTGTCGGATATGGCTTTCCGTCAGCATCCATTCTTTGAATGCCCTCGGCTCTTACCTCGTGGTCATGGTGTTTTCCCGTGACCGGGTAATTTGTTGTGTCCTCAGCAAAATTCTCGTCTATAGGCTTTGGTTTGTAGTCCAGATCTTCAAGCTTAACCATTCAATCACCTGAAACCATATTATTAGATTGTTATTTAATCATTTGTATGTATTTATTGAAAATTCTAAGGTTGAGATAGTCTTTCAGCCTGTTTTCCCAAAGATTTTTTTTCATACTATATAGTTTTCAGCATTGTAAATTTAATCCATCCCGGAATCTAATTATCATGCATAAAACCTATAAATTAACGAATTGAATGCAGTAATTTCAAGAATATTTTTACAGTTTTTTAATGGTTTCAGATTTCATTTCAAAATTATATTTATTTTTGATAAAGTTTTAACTTATGAAGTAATACCATATTTATATGAGCGATCCCGATGAGAAAATGTTAGACAGAAAAGGAATAGGAGATTTTGTCAGTCTCCTCGTAAGACAGCTAAAATACAGGCGGGACGATTTCAAAACCATAGGCCCAATGGGTGGGTTTACATCTCTTATAGATCTGGGAAATATTGCGATTGCTTTCAACACAGATGGCGTCGGAACCAAAGTCCTGCTCGCAGCTGATGCCAACAAGTGGGAAGGGATAGGAATAGACTGCGTGGCAATGAATGTGAATGATACAATAACCGTAGGTGCAGAACCAATTGCAATGCTTGATTATCTTTCGTTAAGAAATACCGATCCATTAGTAGCAAAGGAGCTGGGTGTTGGATTGAATGTTGGGGCACAGATGGCAAATATTTCAATTATTGGAGGCGAATCAGCGCTTGTCCCGGACATTGTCAATCCCATTGATGTAGCCGGCAGTGTAATAGGAATAGTTCAGAAGAATTCAATAATAACTGGTGAAAGGATCAGCGATGGGGACATAATATACTCACTTCAAAGCAGCGGTCTTCATTCTAATGGTTTCACAACCGTGAGAAAGATATTGAAGTCAAATGGTATAGGAATGGATGAAAAATTCCCGGGAGAGAACAAAAAAACGTCAGAAGTTGTACTGGAACCAACCCGGATTTATGTAAGAGATATACTTGACATTGTCAATATAGTGGATATCAAGGGAATGGCCAATATCACCGGTGGTGGATTCAAGAACATAGTAAGGCTCAAAGACATGAAATATGTATTTGAGGATCCTGTTGAACCACAGAACGTGTTCAAGCAGTTAAAGGAACTTGGCAACCTTACATGGAACCAGATGTATGAAACCTTCAACATGGGTACAGGGTTCATGGTAATAATCAACGAGGAAAGCAAGAGTGATTTCATAACAACCCTGAGGACCAGGATGCAGATCAGGGAAATTGGCCATGTGGAAAATGGCTCTGGAATTGAGATACCAAAATATGGCGTCAAGATTGAGGGCTATTATTGAATTTTCTATAAGTTTCAAGCGCCCTTTTCCGCATTTCTCTGTAGGAAGTCATCATTTTATCCTCGCTATTTAAATCTGGCGAATCACTTATTTCAGGCAAAGGATTCCATTTTTTGACGTATTTCCCGTCTGGATCAATCTCACGGCTCTTCTTTAACGGATTAAATATCCTGAAGAAAGGCCACGAAAACCCACCCGTTCCACCTACATACTGCCACGAAGGATAGTTCACGGATTCGTCAGCATCAACGAGAGTATCCATAAACCAGTTTGCCCCATAATCCCACCTTACCAGGAAACATTTTGTGAGAAAGTCTGCAACTACCATCCTCAGCTCATTACTAATCCACCCCTCCATCCATAGTTGGGTCATTGCAGAATCTATTAGTGGAAAACCGGTTCTTCCTGATCTCCACTTTAAGAAATCCTGGCTGCTATCAGACCATGCGAAATTTCGGAATTTTTCATTAACCTCAATGTGATTCATGAAGGGTCTCCTCAAATATGAAAGATAGAAGAACTCTCTCCATGCAATGTTTCTTTTGATTCTCTCTTCATTCTCTTTACATTCATCAGTATAATTCCAGATGTCCCTCACACTAATCTGACCATGACTTACATATGGGGATATTCTGTTTCCCTCAAGTTTCAAATTATGATAACTTTTATGAAATTTTTGAAATATTTCATCTGCATCCATGTCTGGTTTCCACACCTTTTCAAGTTTTTCACTCCATTTCTCGTGAAATGAATCAGATTCAAAATTCAAATCTCCAAATTCTGGTATATCGTCATTTGACTCCATTCTCTTAAATTTCAGTTTCCTGATTTTTTCATAGAAAGAATTGAAATTGAAAAAGTTAACATCAATACTCTTCATTTCTTCATAAGAAAGTAAATTGTTAGAATCAAACGACCTAACTGTTACGTAACTTCCAAGGTTCTCTCTCATGAGGTCTATCAGATGTTCATGATTCATCCTTGGGATTCGGTGAATAAGGACTTCGTGAATATTGTTCTGAATTATTATATCCTTGAGTCTTGCTATATATTCTCCTGATGTTTTCAAAGTTTTTACACGGTATCCTTCACTTTTCCTTGAGAACACTTTCAGCGCCTGATGCGACCACCATCTTGAAGCACTGCCTTCGCCAGATATTTTTGAGTCGTCAAGAAAAATGGGATAAGTCTTTCTGTCATTTTGGGAAGCATATTTTAAAGCTTCATTGTTGTTGATTCGAATATTATTATTCAAAATATAAAGAGAATTCATAACCACTTTGTATCAAATCAATATTAATAAAGTTAATAAAACAAAACACAATTGAAGGAGCATGAAGGTAATCGCAGTAGTTGACGAAGAGAATGTTTTGATGCCATTGGAATATGGGAATACCATTGTCGAAATTGATACGGAGACTGGAGAAAAGAAGCTTTATGAGAATCCAGGATACGGATCGCCATATCAGGGAAAAGAAAGGGCAATGGCAGGAATCCTGACATTAAAAGCAGATTCAATTCTTGTAAAGGAAGGATTCTTATGCCCTGGATCATATCACATGTCGAAAGGAAGAATGAAGTATATACCCGTTGAGGAAGAAAAACTTGATGATGTAGAGCCAAGACTTAAAGAGTTGCAATCCAAGGCAGTAAATGAACTGGATTTTAACATTTATAGAGAGTAACAAGATTTTGAATAACTCAGCCTGAAAGATGGCATGAGTTCCATTATTTAATTGTGTTTGTATTTTACCGCGATGAATAACATAAGTCGCATGCGGACAACTCGTTGAAATTAATTTCTAAAATTACACTCTGACAAGGATACTTTTAGTATGTTTTCCAATTATATTCTAAATAGAACTTTGCGTATTTGGGCAGGGATGTATTAGTCTCCAAAATTTAGACGCTCCTGAGTTATAAATAATTTCCAATAATTCCAACATGCATTCATCGATAAATGAGAGTATCTCTATGTAAAATGTATACTTACCAAAACCTTAATATCACAGCAATCAATACGTGTGATACGCACGTTTAAATGCACCTTATGAACAACATATCATAAGGGAAGGGTATGAGGTTAGAAATAACCAATGAGACCGATCAATATTAGTAGAGAGCAAAATGGATTGTGCAGTCTGTGAAACTGTCTGGGGGATGGTTCGGTTTGGGAGCCGATGAAGGACGTGCCAAGCTGCGAAATGTCTCGGGGAGGCGCAAGGAGCCCTTGATCCGAGAATCTCCGAATGGGACTTCCTGTCGTAAGACACTCCGTAAGGAGAGGGAACTCAGGGAATTGAAACATCTTAGTACCTGAAGGAAAAGAAATCAATCGAGATACCGTTAGTAAAGGCGATCGAAAGCGGTATAAGGCAAACCGAATCTCTTTTCGATAAGGAAAGAGAAATGTGGTGTTTGGGCTTCTTCCAATACTTAACACTTGAATCAGAATGATCTGGAAAGATCAGCCAAAGAAGGTGATAGCCCTGTAAGAGTAAGAGTGAAAGTTACGAGGAGAAAGTTCCAGAGTACCGTGCGTCGTTATTCGCGCGGGAAGATGGGTGGCATCAACATCCAACCTTAAATACTTCTCAAATCCGATAGCAAACAAGTACCGTGAGGGAAAACTGAAAAGCAACCCGGAAGGGTGGTGAAAAGTACCTGAAACCAGGCAGTGATAAACTTATAGGGCACTAAAGCGATGATCCTTCAACAGAAGGAGAGCGGTGTTCTATTATCCGTGTTGAAGAACGGGCCAGGGAGTTTTGTCGTATGGCAAGGTTAACTCTTATGAGAGGTAGCCGTAGCGAAAGCAAGTACACGCACAGCAATGGAGGTGTCACGTAATAAATGCGTTTAGTCATGCGAGGAAGACCCGAATCCGGTCGATCTACGCCTGAGTAGGTTGAAGCTAAGTGAAAACTTGGTGGAGGACCCAACTGGTTCTGATGTGCAAATCGTTCAGATGACTTGGGTGTAGGGGTTAAAGGCTAATCTAGGCCGGTAATAGCGGGTTCCCCCCGATACTACCCGCAGGTAGACCTCAGCAGAGATGTTTAGCGAGGTAGAGCGACCGAATAGTTGGTTAGCAGATGAAAATCTGCGCCGACTTATCAAACTCCGAACTTGTTAAAATCGTAGAAGCTGGGTGCTAGGGTGCAGGGATAAGCTCTGTACCCGTGAAGGGAACATCCTAGACGAGGGTTAAGGTCCCTAAAACTGACTAAGTGCAAATCAAAGAGGTTTATGGCCTAAGACAGTGTGGAGGTAGGCTTAGAAGCAGCCATCCTTTAAAGAGTGCGTAACAGCTCACTCATATCG
>JAKARU010000036.1 GCA_021819225.1 Thermoplasmata archaeon | reverse complement strand
TTACAGTGTGAATGCCACATTTTATGGAGTAAGCACAAACCATACATATAAGCCATATTTTCTCCTTTATTCATCCGGTGAATTTCTAAACCTTACCTGCAAAGTATCCCTGAAAAATGTTTCAGCCGGAAACGGGACGGTAGCAGTCAATTACACTTTCAACCACCTGCATTATGGAGACTATTATGTAGAAGTTATACTGAATTTCACTTCACCGCAGGGCGGGGGCAATGTTACCACTGGATTCGTAAGAGGCCCAATTGTTTATTCTGAAAACGACTTTGCTCTATCCCTTCTGTTGAATTACACCCCTCTATATGTTCTGCTGATTGTGGTATTCATTGTATTCCTTATTTTTAGCCGATCGATAAGCAATTCAAGAAGAAAACTGGCTCAGAAAATGTAAAAAAAATACTTATGAAAGTTGAATTCGTAAATCTCATTTTTTTTAAAACGAAAGCATCGCACAAATTCTGAGAGCGATTTCTAATAGACTTGATGAGGGAGGTAAATGGAGACTTTCAAACGGCTAAGAAGTTAAGGAGTGTTCTCAGGAATACTAAAACCTTAACCATTAAAACAAAGGATTATGGCCACACTCTAAAATTACCTGTTGATTCTGTATCCAGGTTACCACTTGCAGAAATCAAGAGTTATGATAAAGGATCAGTATTTCTTTAGCTTGGAGAAGATTCAATGTCAAGCATTAGAGAATTCATATATATAATCAATCACACTGATCTGTTTCTGGGGAAGGGAATAAAGAGCAATCGAAGCATGCTGCTTTTTGGAAAACCTGGAACTGGAAAAACACAGGTCGCAAGATACATTTCTTCAGGAACTGGCTTGCTCTTGGTAACTGTAAGATTGGACTGCGTTATTTCTTCATATTCAGGTAGTACTCCTAAGAATATTGGAGTGCTATTCGATTTTGTGCAAAGAACACCCTGCATTCTTTTCTTAGATGAATTCGATGCTATTGCCAAAGTGCGAGATGACTCTAATGAGTTGGGGGACCTCAAGAGAGTGGTAAACACTCTATTGCAAAACATCGATTCAATTGAATCCGGTATTCCGATAATTGCTGCTACTAATCACGAGCATTTGCTTGATCCTGCTGTATGGAGGAGATTTGATTATAAAATTAGGATGAAATTGCCTGATGCTGCAACCAGAGGGATGATGTTCGCGGAGTTTCTTAAGGATGTCCCAATAGAGAAGGGAGTTCCAGATTACAACCACCTGAGCAGAAATCCCCATGCCTTCGTGCAGGGGATGAATGCGAAACTATTATGGGCAACAATTCCATATAAATGCAGGCATGAAACTGCTCTCAGAGGAAGTCGTTCTTGAAAATCCCAATGAAACGACTGTTCCGAAAGGACTTCGCCATGAGGTTGGGAATGCTTCCATACCGCAGTCTGTGCAGAGGAATGGAATAATGGCATATCCCGATTGCATGCAGACAGGGATGCATGCAAAGGGAACAATGATATCCCTAAAGAGGAAACTTCATGGACGATGGAGAGTGTGTCAGTGCTCTCTATTTCCAAATCGATTTTTCGCCGAGCTCAATTTCAGTTCTTCTCATTGTCAAAAATAATGAGAAACTTGTGGATAAATATGCATATTTAACGCATTGCCTTGATACTATTATTAGCCCAAAGATTTAATATTGAAAACATCTATGGTTGATTATGAAATTTAAAAATAAAAGAAAAAGTGTCAGGATGGTGTTATCTGTCATAATAGCAGTTGTTTTTGTGATGCTGTCTTTATCTTCTATTACAAATGTTTCAAACAGTACACAAGCTGAAAAATATACCTCATATGTTTCAGTAGCCTCTCAATACAAATTCACCCAAATGAATTTTCATGTTAGTAACCTATCGTTAGCCCAACACATACTCAAATTCGAGTTTTATTCGTGGTATTCTAATCGCGGATTTGTTTATGGTCCAATAAATAATATGACCGGGTCCTCCATTTTTGCAATGTTTTTAAAATCTAATCTATTGTATCAAAAGCAATTAGATAATATAGCAAACCTGGAAACTCAAAATGCACTTTTAACTGACCACAGCAGTATTGCAACTTTCCAAATACCATTGGGGAATTCTAATCTTAATAGATCGGCAGATCCATACATTTCGTTCAATATAATCCCAATTACCCTCCCCTGGTATTTGGGTGGGCTCACCGTCGGGTACAATTATTACTACTATGTTGTATACACTGGATCAAATGCCTTATATTATTATCAAGATGTAAGTTCTGAATTGAGCCAGGCCAACCTCGGAGTATCACTCAGTTTTGGTTTTGGGGCAGGTATGGGAGCCGCAGTTATAGCGGGAATTATTACTGCGGCCGCCGCGGCCTCTGTAATTGGACTTGTTCTAGGCGCTGTAGCTGCAATTGCTTCGTATGCTATTCTTTCTTCAGAAATTGCAACACTGAATAGTGCTTTTGATTCTACCTACCAAACTCACAATTACTTCGAGACATTAACTCAACAAACTGTTTTTTTGGATGGAGTCTCTAATGCAATTCAAGTGTATGCATGGAACGCAAACACTGAATCATTCCACACTATATTCGGACCATTTCCAGAACTTCCCGGGGCTAATTATCTTAACAGCTTCGATTCCATGGTTCAAAATGGTGTAAATGATTATGGCAGCATGAATTGGCACTATGTGAGCCAAACATTGAGCCCATCTTAGAGGAATAAATATGTCTTACACTAAAGAAATGAATAAATATATCGACTCGCACCCCTATTTTTTTTACGGTATGGTAGCAACGATTCTTCTCATTATTGAATCCGGATTTGAAATAGGGATTTACTTCAATCCAGTACTGAACAGTTCAAAGCTCTTGCAGATTGGAACGGGAGGCAACCTCCCCAGTTACTTTCCCATTGTTGCTGCAGTTTACGATTTTGTTATAATCATCTTGCCTATCAGAATGTTTCAAGATGTCAATAATTCTGTAAGGTGGGGGTATTTAACGATTATTTTCGGTGCGGGTGGGCAATACCTAAATTTCAATCTAACTAGTTTCGCGGCCATTTCCTTCTTAGTATTGCTGTTGGCAGGAATAGCTCCCGCCCTGCAAAAAAAATCTAAATTCAGAAACACCTCTAAAAAAATAAGTAAGCAAAAAGACTGACATAAACTGAGTTTATTTTCAGCAATTAACTTTGATTAAGAAAAATGATGACGATAGTGGACAGTGTACTAATATCATAACTCATTAATCACCTATCTTTTTAGAAATTTCTGGAGAGATGAGAAAGTATCTTGAGATTGTTAGCTCCATGAATCCATGCTTGTTCATGAAATGTTTATCTCATCTCTGGACAAATTGTGAAATTAAAAGTGAGAATTTATGTTCTAAACCGAATATATGTCAGAGAAGAAAGTGTATAAAGCTGAGGAGAAATTGAAAATAGTCATGGAAGGAATGAGCGGGACAATATAGTGGCAGATCTCTGCAGGAAATATAATATCGGAACTGCAAGATTCCACTACTGGAAAGATCAACTTACAAACAGTGCACATGAGATATTTGAGAGCAGGGGGAAAAAGAGAGATCAGAATCAGATAACGGCAGAAAAGGATCTGGAGATATCAAGACTCAAGGACGTGGTCGCAGAGATCACGTTTGAGAATCCTGAGATCAAAAAAAAAGATTGGAGAACGCTTGCAGAGGAGGGAAAAGACACCTATATTAGATTAACGAGGGAATCCAAGGGGGGTCACATTGCCGATAGTCGTTCAAGGGCGTTCGCATCAGCTTGCAGCGGAACTTGACCCCTCTCCCTCTTTTCCAGTTTCAGGTAGCCTCTGCCTGTATGGTTTCCTGTTCTTCAGTATGGTGTATATGTGAAAGAGGAGTCTCCTGCCGACGACGGTGTATGCCTGGGTCGGTTTTTTTCCCTTCCCGATCTCCCGGTTGAATATGGCAAGGAACTCCTCGTTCTTGTGGTTCACCATGGAAACTGCACATTCATGTATTGCATTGGAGAGATATGGGTTCCTCACCCTGGATAATCCAGTTGCATGATTCTTGCCTCCACTTCCCGTCATGTTCGGAGCTTTGCCTCCATATGACTGCAGCTTGAGAGCAGAATCAAACTGGCCTATGCTACCAATCTCGGAGACGATTGAGGCGGCGTTCACCGGTCCGATACCCTTCATGTCATCGATCCTCTTCACGTCCTCGTTGTCCCCTGTATCCCTGAGAATCCTGGCCTCTATCTCCATTACTGTCCTGAGCTCTGCGGTGAGTCTTGCCACATTCTCCCTGATCCTGAACGCGTAAACACCGGACGCATCGGGAATGCCGATGGAGTTCCCTGCCAGATCTATTAGTTTTTCCGCATCGACCCTCCCGTAATGGTTTCTGCTGGATTTCTGCATTGTTTTCAGGGTTGCATCCACGCCTGCCTTCACGATCCTTTCAGGCGTTGTGTATTTCTCCAGTATTGCTATGGACGTCCTTGACGGGATGTCAGGAAAGATGTCCGTGAACTCCGGGAAAATACAGGCAAGGTCCGATGATATTATGTTCACTATCCTTGTCACGTTCCTCCTGACGCTGTCAAGGAGCCTTGTCAGTCCGGATTCATCTCCCCTTATGTGCGGTCTCTTTTCCGATGCGTTTCCCGGTAACCATGGAGTGGATGCGAGCATGTGTGCATCCGCCCTGTCGGATTTCTCCTTTCCAAGGTTTGACATCGTTCTGGCCATATCCGTGATCCTTGCATCCACACATATGACGGTATAACCGGACGATTCAAGGAAGTGCTGTATGGGAACATGATAGTTCCCTGTGGGGTTGATGAATATTCCCTTTACTGTATCGCTGTTGCTCCTCTCTACCGTCTGCAGCTTCAAAAGAAGATCGTCAAAGCCCTTCCTGTCGTTGCCTATCTGGCCTCTCCACATTACCTTTCCGTCTTTATTCTGCACCTCCACCTGATGCACCTTCTGGTGCGTATCTATTCCTACTGAAAGCATTTTTATCCCTTTCCTGCCTGCATCCATGCGGGGAGAAACGATCACGCCACAGGCACCTATTAGCTTCCCCGTTGGGAAGAGATTGCCGATCGGTGATTGTGATCAGGGTAGAATCATGAGTAAGTGGATCCAAATCCACAGCCTCTTCCTTCTACCCCTCCCTGCTTGAATTCCGGCTACCCGTAATTCATTTCATGCAGGTTAATTCTCCTATAGCAATCATGAGATCACTCTTTTATGACATCCACAGGACAGTCATGAAAGCAGTTGAAATGGCAGGATATTCCATTGGAACTGCACTCAAAACAGTGGGAATATCAAGATCATGGTACTACTCACAGATGGATTTCTCACCACTCATGGATAAAAGGTTCAACCCGTTTGTTGTCAGGGATGAAGAGGAGTGGATGGTTGTGAGTTTCAGGCAAAGAAGTCCAATGAAATCCTTCAGGGAGATCGCCTATACCCTGATACATGAGAATCTTGCATATTTCTCTCCGTCCACTGTTTACAGAATACTGAAAAAACATGATCTCATAATACCATGGAACAAGAAGACATGGGCATCAACACGACCGGAACATGCAAAATCGCCAGATGAACGCTGGCAGACAGATATTATATATATCAAAATAGCAGGGAGGTTCTTCCATCTCATAATATTCATAGACGAATATTCCAGGTACATTGTGCACCATTCACTGTTGATATCAATGGATGCAGGTTCTGTATCCATGGAAGCGCTGTCTGCAATAGAGAATCTGAGGAAGGATTCCATTGCAGAACCAATAATACAGTCTGATAACGGTTCATCATTCATTGCAATGGAATTCAAGACAGTGTTGAAACAGAATAACCTCACACAGAAACTCATACATCCACACACACCGGAACAGAATGGGATAGTTGAAAGAGCAAACAGGACAATGAGGGAATCTCTAGCAACTGTGACACTTACAGATTATGAGCAGGCCAAACAGGAGATACCAAAATCATCGATTACCACAACAACAAGAGAAGGCATTATTCACTGCACTATCTAACACCAGTACAGTATTACAGGGGTGATCCTGATGTTCTGCTTGCAGTGAGGGAGGCAAAGATCGAGAAGGCAAGAATATTAAGGAAGGAGAGAAATATGGAAATGAAGAAAGGAGGTGTAACGGCAGGAACCGTATCTTAATTCTTTTCTTGATTTGTCCAGAAGTGAGAAAAACACTACAACATGTAGGGCTTCTTTCTCTCCCCATCCATGGCGATGTGCCCGAATTCTCCAAAGCCGGCCCGGACCTGCTTTCCCGGTTCGGTCTCAAACCTTATCATCGCAGTTATTTCACGATCCCTTCTCACAGTCCTGCAATAATCCTTCAGTATTGTGTATCCTCCGGCATATCCTTTCTTCCTTATTTCCTCCAGGATCCTCGCAGCCGTAAGATTGTGCCTGTCTGTCCTGTCCTTTATGTATGCTTTGCAAGGCTCCAGTCCGGATGTCCCGTTTTCCTTTCCATATGCTGGAGGCTTCTTCACCTTCATGTATTTCCTCACGGTTGGCCTGCTTACCCCCATCTCATTTGCAATATCGCTTACGGACATCCCCATGTCTCTTTTTTTTGTCTAATCAAATACCACACCTCCGCATCGAACAGTTAAATCACCACTTTCGTAATAGAAAGTGGAAATAATTAACCGCCGATTTTGGAAAGTTTTATTCCGGCGTTGGCACCAATAGAAGTTTGCGTCATATATTGATATAATTTTAAAGGCTATCAACCCTTACCCGCTCGTATGAATGACATTAACGGTTTAGTAGCTGTAACGAGGACGTCAAGAAGAGGTACGTCGTTGAGAATCACCCTGCCAAAAGAGGTTTCTGAAACTCTTTCAATAGGTGAAGGCCAATTCATAGGATTCTACATTGAAGATGGAAAAATAACACTAAGAAAAATAAAATAAGGTTTACGCCTTTATTAAAGGTGTGTATCGTTACAATGGGTATATCAACGCAATCTCAATCTCAGTTCGGAAAATTGTGAACGAGTCTAGAGCTCCCGCTCAAATTCACCCAGTCTTGTAATTGATGGTTAAGTTCTTGCCAAAAACGCCAATTGAATATTTTCCACCCATGTCTAAGCTTTCTTTCATTCCTATTTCACCTCACTCATTCAATATTTCCCGTTCTTTTGTGGTCTTTTAGCCTGTATGACTTCCCTCTTATGTTGGCAACAGTGCAATGGTGCAGTATCCGGTCAAGAACAGCGGATGCCATCACAGAATCACCCAGAATCTCACTCCATTCACTGAAGGACTTGTTTGATGTATATCTGGTAGAATGCTTCTCGTATCTCTATGATACGAACTGGAAGAAGAGGTTTGATTCTTCCCTTGTAAGGGGAAGATAACCAATCCACTACTATGAAAGAAGTTTTTTTGACCGTATTCCATAACGTGTGGAGTACGAGGTCCTGGAAAGACTGTCGAACCGATCTCTGAGTTTCGAACTCGTCAATGAGGTTGGCAGCTTGCGGATCGACACCATGCCCCCGCAAGGGGACGGATAGCAGAGTGTTTACCGACCAACATATTTCCCGGAATCACCAATGGATGTGACATATTGACAACAGGCATGGATGTGCATAAACTTAGCGAATCTGTCTGCGTGACAGATATGGATGAAAAGATAGTGGAAGAGTATAAGATGGATAATACCAAGGAGAACTGGGACAGTTTCATGAAGAAATATCCAAAGAAATCGGATATAGTGGTGGAATCTTCAACAACAGGAAAGCATAGATCG
>JAKARU010000035.1 GCA_021819225.1 Thermoplasmata archaeon | reverse complement strand
GATCTGATCGCAGTGGCGGAAAAAAGTACAACTCTCAATGAGAGTGGAAGGTACATGGCCCTTTCAAGGCTCCTCTTCCTGATATAGCCCGAGGACATCCTGAAAGAGATAACAGAAAAAGCGCTGTTGAGGAGATACATCATATATACTTCCGGCTCGCTTGCATTGAATCTCTCTATGAGAAGAACAGGATACGGCGTGAAGAAGAGCTGGAATCCGAGCATAAGCATGATACATACCAAAAGATAGAGTTTCAGATCACTGGATATCTTTTCTGGGCTCTTCTTTCCAAAAAGCCTGATAACATGAATAACATAGGATGGTGCATACCTGCTTCGTTCAAACATCCTGAGGGAAAATATTTCCGGTATGGAATTCCTTCTTATCTTCACGGTGGATTCCCTCAGCAGAAAGAATGCAAGTACGAATGAGACCAGGTAAAATAGTGACGAGATCAGGTATATATTTTTCAGTACTGAGATCGAATCCGGGTTCTGTATTACAATGACAAGCCCGAATGCAAGTCCGAGCACCGTGCCAATAGTGGAAATTGCGCTGAAACTTCCCACAACCCTTGCCCACTGGCTTTCGTTTTCATTCTCTATTACAAGAAGGGTGGATACCGGTACAGATGCCATTGCGAAGAACTGGTACATCACAAGGACGCCTATGTATTCGTAAATGGTATAAATGAACGCAATCAGGAACAGAGATACAAAGCTGCCCAGGAATCCAATCAGCACGAATATTTTCCTCCTCTTCACATTATCTGAGATATTCCCCCAGAGGATCAGAGCAATTACAGAAGATAATGATGATAGGGACGAGGCTATCCCGACAAAAATGACAGAGCGATCAAAATAGATCGAGATGAAGAGTGGTATCATGGGATTTAAAAGTCCCGCAGAAAGGTTGGAAGATATGTATGAAGAATACCAGAGTCGCCATCTCCTGCTGTAACTCAGCGGGACTGAATTGTCATTGTCCATCTCAGATCATTTTTTCTGGATTCATCAGGGATAATTAAAATATTCTACTTTCCTGAAAGCCTTCTTCCTGTAATATATGATATCATTTCGAGAAAATTCCTTGCAGATGGTGATATGCCAGTGAAATTCACGAACCCGTGTACCATTCCAAGGCACCTGAATGATGTTACACTTACGCCTTCCTTGATCATCCTGTCTGCAAGGCTTTCACCCATATCCCTCAGAGGATCATATTCACCGGTTACAATAATGGTCTCCTCTATACCCCTGAAATCATCAGCAGCGAAAAGTGAGAAGTATGGTGAAACCATGTCTTCCGGCGTCCTCAGGTACATTGATGCAATCCATAAGAGCATCTCCCTGTCCAGCCTGTATCCTTTCGTATACTCTCTCATGGAGAATGAGGACTGGTCAACACCCACGAATGGGTATACCATGACCTGTATTTTTGGCATTGGCTTCCCGCGATCCCTTAGCATCAGGCTTGCTGCCCCACAAAGATTTCCTCCTGAACTATCACCCATGATTGCAATCTTGTTCCTGTCTATCCCCATCTCTTCACTTCTTTCATAAACCCAGAGGAATGAATTGAAAGCATCCTCAACCGCTGAAGGGAACCTGTTTTCTGGTGCCAGCCGATATCCAACTGAAAGAACCCTGAATGAAGATGAGTTTGCAATTATCCGGCACACATTGTCGTGAGAGTCAATCGAGTCGAAAACAAACCCTCCCCCATGAAAAAAGATTATAATTCCGTCACCAGGGGTATCAGGCTCATAAAGGCGTGCATCAAGCGTAATATCGGAATATCTTATCTTCAGGTCACTGACACTGTTTATCCTCTCTGTATATGGTTCCCTGTAAGATTCATCCAGATTCTTTCTCAGGGCGACAACCATATCTTCAGTAAACTTCCATGGTTCCATCATTTTGGATAATTCAATAGCCTTCTGCAGACCCGGATCGATTGCCATAAAAACGGAAGATTGAGAATTTACTTAAACATTGGCTACATATTTCGTATGAACTATATTGTAATTCCATGTTATCTGCACAAAACAATGACTGTGCGCAATCCGGTTGAATTAAATCACCACCATGCATTCAATAATATATTTAACCACCACATAATATACCTCCAGCAATGGAATATATTAGACTGATGAAGTACCCGGGCTCCAAGAAAGCCCTTCTGAGTGATATACAGGCATCATATTTGAAATCAGGGAGGAGGACTTTTGTGGATGTCTTTGGAGGTTCAGGCTCTGTGTCCCTGAATATAGAAAGCAGGTATACGGTTTATAATGACCTTAATCCAGATCTCATTAATGTGTTCACGAATATTCAAAAAAGGCCTGAAAATATATATTTCCTCCTGAAGGAGGGGGTAAAAAAGAGACGTTCACTCCTGGAGGAAGAGGGGAGCTGGAAAAAAAGGACAATTGATCCAGAGGTTGCAGATTTTATTAAGATAAAGGGCAGGGAAAGAGGGATTCCTGAGAAAGATGTGGAATCTGTAATCTTCCTTACAGGAATGAACCTGACATTCGGAGGAATGGGAAATACCTATGCAACAAAGAAGGAAAAGGCGGCTATGTCCTATATTTCAAAGACACTTGATCAGTTTGACATGATCAAGAACCGGGTTTCAAGATGGAAAATAGAGAATATGGATTTCCGTGATCTTGTGAAGAAGTATGACGACAGGAATGTTTTCTTCTACTTTGATCCACCCTATTCCGGCACTGACTGGTATGAGATAAATTTCGATGCCGGTGATTTCAGGGAACTC
Source organism: Thermoplasmata archaeon (assembly GCA_021819225.1). The sequence continues at coordinate 5,046 of JAKARU010000035.1, read as the reverse complement.
TCCAGGCTCATTTCAGGGCTCGAAGGAAAATACCTGATGACAATCGACCCGGATGCAGAGGGTATAATGGAGATTTTCGGGATCCCGGTACACATCAAGGAATACAGGAATGAGAATGGCCCTTCTGACGGGATTGCAAATCCTCCTCCAAGGAAGAGGGCGTTTTATACAAATTTATGAGGGGACCTATTTCCTCGCTATTATACGACATGAATTTTCAAGACCTGGGATACAAATGATTGTCACGGAAGATGCAGTTTTATTGCTCAAACATGGTTGATTTACTGGGATTGATGGCATCCGGACTGTTATCAGGAAGACATAGAACACAATTACCGAGGAAGACTACTCAATACATGACCTGAATCAGGTTCTGCCAGTAATAATAGTTCAGTATGTGTACAGGCATGTATACCAATGCATCATTTAATGCGGAATTTCAATGGAACTGTGAAGAAGTACCTAAAAAGATCATGGGCGATTGGGAGGCAATCCTGATCATCTATGCAGGATAATAAACAAGAAAGGTTAAACTGCTGACAGTGTTATTAGAAGGGTTGTTGTATTGTCTCATGAAAGCGTTAAAAAACTCATTTTCAGAAAAGGGTATGGCATCATTCCACGGTCTCAGGAAGGGATAGAATAAAAGCATGAACCTGTAACTTTGCAGGAAATTAAAACGTGGAAACTTAATAGCCATCATCCTGCTAAATGGTACCCCCACCGGGAACCCTGCTGGTGGATTATTGTGAACTCAACTTTGCATAGTTATGTACCTACTCAATTATTAGATGGATTTCCTGACTATCCGAAGAAATATGGGACATTCACAAAATTGAATGGGAGCACTGGGATTTGAACCCAGATCTGCGGGTCTCTTCCCGGTTCATAGTTCCAGTCAATCATCACGTTTTCAGATGACCCGATTCTAATCAAAACCTGACTGGAGCCCGTTAGGATACCTGACTACCCCATGCTCCCATGGTTTTACTTCGGCTTCCTGTCTCAATGGAGACTTACGCCAGATCGTATATTCCTATAAATATCTATTTCATAGAGTTGCTTTAAAAATCAGATCAATGGTCTTGAAAACAAAATCCTTAACTTCAAACTAATTGGAATTTCAATTGGAATAAATAATTGGAAATAAACCATTAAGATTAACTCTTACTGGCTTTTCTCTGTCTCTTCAGTCTTCTTATCCTCTTCTTTCTCCATTTCCATCTCATATTGCCTTTTTTCTTCCAGTCCCGTGAACTTCTCTTCAATATTTCACCTCAAATACGCACATCATAGATTTCTGAATTGATGTCTTGCTAGGATTCTTGGCTATTGTATTTTTTCGATTTAGCCTTGCAACCTGTATCCGGTATATCGGCAGCTATTATAAATATTTATTTTGTGAACGTTTATTTACTAATTTGGATTGAAGTGGCATGGCCGACGATATTGAAAAATCCATAAAAGAGATAATGAGGAGTCTGCCGTCAGAAGAGATGTACATTGAGTCTGTCAGGGAAATAGTCAAAGATCTCATAAAAGAATATATCCGAAAAAAGCTGAATGAAAATGAAGGCCTGAAAAAGGAACTGGCCTCGGTGATCGAGAACTATCTTGAGGCCAAGATCAGGGAATACGATTCGATGGCCAGAATGGCCAAGATCACTGCAAAAATAGGATTTTTGAGTGCACCTGAATCGGTCAGGGAAGAGGCAACAAAGGACCTGATTGAATCATTCAGGAAGGAGATTGAGGAGATAATACTCAGGACCCTTTAATCAGGTTGAAAAATTCTTTTTGATAACACTCATGGAATTCAGATCAAAGAGAGTAAGGATGCTCGGCTCAGGCGAGTAGTTCATCATTTTCTGGTATTCAGTTTGTGATTGCCATGTTGACGAATTCACATATCTTACGCCCCTGTAATTTCCTGTATAATGACCGTGGATATGACCGGTTATAAAGATATCCGGTACCTGTTCCATCACGTGATAATCCACCTGTGATGGTACTATTGGAGTCCTTCCACCATATGATGATCCCATGTATCTTCTCTTTAGCATAAGTTCGATGGCACTCCCAACACTGTCCATGCTTCCTCCTGGAATCAGCTCTATGAGATCGTTGAGTGCCATTCCATGATAAACTGTAATGTTCTTTTTATTGAGGACAAGATTGTAAGGATTTGGGAGGAACCTCACGTTTGATGAGAACATGTCTCTGATTTTCCCGTTAAACGCAGGTTGAGGTTCAGCAAGTCTCACAGTATCGTGGTTGCCAGGCATTATGTATACCTTTATGTCTTCTGGGATTTCGTTTACAAATTCTGCCAGATATTCATACTGTTCATAAGGGTTTATGATCTCCAGATCGTTCTCCTGACCGGGGTAGACACCTATCCCATCGATTACATCTCCACTCAGGATGAGATGTTTAAGGTTAGCGCTTTCATCCTCTGAATTCTTTATCCACTGTATCATTCTCGAATAAGAATCTCTGAGGAATGTTTTACTTCCTGCATGTATATCCGATATCGAACCGACATATTCTGGTTCCCTTCCCGTGTAATCTATCATTCGATCAGGAATGTCCGGTCTTATGATTTCGTTTGCAAAAATCACCGGCTCGCTCTTTCCCCTGTCACTGGATGCTTCCGGCTTGCTTCCGATTACGCCTATCACCTCATCGTTCAGGAGAAGTTCTTTTGATAGGCTGTTCTTGTTCATTATTATGACATCCATGAAGTCCTCTGTATCCTCAATCCTGAATTTCTTGTGCCCATTCTTGGTTTCCGTTATATCGCTGATCATTCCAACAATCTTCACATAACCCTTTGGCATCCTCTTAACTGCAGATATGCTTGATACCTCCCTAAGTTTTCCTGAGGTTACTACAATTTTCTTCAGTTTCTCGTACCTGCTTACAAAGACTCTCCTGAAATCATCAACCGAGCTGTTCGCCTTAATTTCTGAGAAGTCTATCTCCTCCAGACTGGCCTCCCTCTTCTGTGGTTTAGATATCAGCCTGAGGACATCCTTGACTTCAATATAGCCTCTTTCAGATATTTCCTGGTTGTAAAGGCTTACTATGGAGGAACCCATCGACTTTTCAATCATTAATTCCAGTGCTTTTGGGTCCAGAAGTATCCCTTTGCCCTGAAAAAAGGAAATGATCTTCTCCCTGTTGTCGAACAAGGTACTGGACATAAACAAATAATGCCATCAAAGTCTATAAGGTTGTCCTAACAAGATATGTATACAAAAAATAAATACGGAATAGTTGGAAAAAAAGGAGGACTTGCTTTTCTTTGTTTTTATGGCCTCTTTCTGGTCACTGAACTATCCTCTTGTTAAGATTTCACTTTCTTACGAAAATGCATTTTCGCTTCTTCTTTACAGGGTTTTGTTTTCACTTCTAGGTATCCTGTTACTGTTCAACAGAAGGATAAAGTTCAGGTTACCTGCCCGTTCGCACGCGAAAATGATCATCCTGTCACTCTTCAACGTGGTCATATTCATGGAACTCTGGTTTATCGGGGAAAGTACAGTCTCATCATCACTGAGTTCCATAATCATCTACACCTACCCCATTATATCAACTCTCCTATCTTTGCTCCTGTTGAAGGAGAAATTCTCCAGTGAGACAATTCTTGGATTGATCCTTGGTTTTTCAGGCGTGATTGTAATATTTTCCAATTCTCTCAGTGCATCCTCCTATTATGGAATTATATTCGAAATGTTTGCAGCCCTTTCGTGGTCACTGGGGACAGTATTCTATAAGAGATACATAAAAATTGAGGACAGGATCACCACGAACTTTTACCAGTTTGTATATTCCGTAATACCTGTTACAGCAATTGCATTCATATTCGGAAATCCCGGTAAAATATTGAACCCGCCTCCCCTATTCCTCCTACTTGCTGCTGTTATTGGAATTCCCGGTACTGCAGTCGCATATTACTTCTTTCTGAGACTAAGCAGGGACTATGATGTTTCCGTAATTTCCTCACTTCTCTTCATAGTCCCTGCGATTTCTGTAATATTTGCATTTTTGATCCTTGGCGAAGTCCTTTCATATGTCCAGGTGGCAGGGTTTATTCTTGTTTCAATTGGGATTGTATTCTCGAGCAGGAAGAACAGGAGGCAATAGTAATCATCTTCAGGAAATGGAATCATGAAGATCTACCTAATTTCATATTACTGGAAAATGTCTAATGAGAGATCATTCAGGTTTTGAATCTTCTGGATATAAATTATAAAGCGATTTGTTGGCCAAGCTGATAAAATTTGTTTGTAATAATAATTCAGGTAACTTAAGGCAAGTCATTGCTTCGTGCAGGATAATCATTTCATTATATAAAGACAGGGGGAGAAGATAAAATTTTTATAATATGTCTATAATCTCGTACCAATGAATAAAACTAAGGTATTTTTAGCAATTTTAGTGGTTGCTATAATGGTCATGGGCGTGCTATTTGTTGTGCCATCGACAGCAGGTAGTAGCACCCTAAAATCAAATGGCAATAATTTTGTACTGGTAAGTCACAGCATAGCAGTAAGAGAAAATAATAAATTATCTCGGGCTCAAAATATAAAATTCAATCGAGACACTGCAGCATCCAATCTCATACATCTGGCCAAAAACGACAGTCTGCCTGTTAAGGATCTGTTCATACCTAATTTCATGAGCACCTCCAAAGTTTCTAATGGACTGATAAGTCCTGGTTACAGCCAATCACCAGCTCCTATGGGTATAGGCTTCTATGGTCTTTACAATAAAAGTGGCCATATCGCAGGAAGAAATTACACATTCCCATCCGTTGCCGCAAACGTCAATCTTTCTAATTTACAAACAATCAATCTTGCCGACGATGTTCCACAGACAGTAACATTCCAGCTCAACTCTGTCCTTAGCAATGTGAATCTGTTTGGGAATAGCAATTACAGTTTCTGGACACAAAACGTTGTTGACTATTCTGCAAGAACACATCAGGTCTCTCTCATTTTGAACATCTGGAACTTTTCAAATCCTAATGGAACAGAGATC
>JAKARU010000034.1 GCA_021819225.1 Thermoplasmata archaeon | reverse complement strand
AACTGGAAAGCATTGCTGATGAGGTAATTTTCATCAGCAACGGAAAAATAAACGATCAGGTAGATGTTAAAAATATATCTAAAACTGGTAAGCGGAAAGTTTACCTTATTATTTCCAACGCTGATGCAGACCTGCTTGGACTCCTGGAAGGGTATGGCACAGTAAGGCAGATTGGAAACCAGTTCGAAATTAGCCTTGATTCAGGTAATAACATAAAACCGGAACAGATTAATTCTGCCATGGTGAAAAGTGGATATGAAGTTTCATCAATCAGAGTTGAGAATCCCTCATTAGAGGATATTTATTTTTCAAAAAAGAAGTAAAAATATCTTACTTTATTTCAATTTTTTTCATCTTTGATGCAGTTTCCTCGCCAGCACCAATCATTTTCCTGCCCATTTTAATGAACTCTTCACCGGCTTCCTTCATCACGGAGAGGATATCTGAAACCCCTTCCTTGAATTCAGGAAATTCCACATCAAGTTCAAAATGGATCCTTCCATTTCTTTTTTCCTGTTCTTTGGATGGCATCTTATATCATCTCAATAAGTAGAAATCCATTATTAAACTCTGCGTTAGAAGGAGTCTTTTCACTGAGAGACTGGGGCAGGAAAAAAACCCTTCTCCAGTTTTCCACCTGTACTATAAGTTCACCGCCCCTGTTATGGAGCTCCAATTTCTCTTTGGATACAAATGGAAATTTCATCTTGATAAAGGACTTGTCCTTCTTTGATATAAATTCCACAGGAGGTTGCAGATCGGAGAGGATATCCCAAGGTTTCAAATCACCGTATATTTCCTTTCCCATTTCCATAAGAAGATTGTTGCCTGTCGGTTCAATATCATTCATAAAGACCTTCAGTATTTTTATGTCGGAGAACGATTCTTCAATATTCCGAAGTATAATTGCCTGGGATTCTCTCCATTTTGCCAGAAAGTTGCCTGAAGTCTCAGAGTATATTTTGTTTACAATTATGGAATCTACGTTGTATCCGTACATCATCAGGTAGGTGTATGCTCGTTTTGTCTCGTTGAAAGACATGGTATCAGGATTGCTCACCAGCCTTATGGTGGTAATTTTTTCGTCTGTGAGTATTTTCCTTACGTCCCTCATTCTTGAATACAGTTCCTCTATGCTCTGGAATACGTTATCATCGGGCAGTGGGATATTTAAAAATGGCTTGACGAAAGGCCTGACAACCTTTGCAGTTTTCCTGCTGATGGGGAATATTCTTTCCATGTACCATGACAGGGCTTCAGGGAATGATAATAATTTAAGAGATTCTCCAGTGGGAGCTGTATCCATTATAATTACATCATAGTCACCCTTTTCCATGTAGTATAGAATATAGAGCAGTTGAGAAGCCTCATCAAATCCTGGAAGAGTTGCAATTTCTTCTGCAGCGATTCCTTCAACTCCCTGTGATCTCATAAGTGCTGTAAGATATATTTTCAGCTTGTCCCAGTATTTTTTTATTGCATCAGTAGTGCTGATTTCCTGGACATCCAGATTTTCCATGACCTTCACAGGTTCAGGGGAAGTATCGATCAAAAATGCGTCTCTAAGGCTATGTGCAGGATCTGTGGAAATTATAAGGGTTTTCTTTCCCTCCATTGCACAACTAATGCCAGTGGCAGCCGAAACGCTGGTTTTTCCAACACCTCCTTTTCCCGTGAAAAGTATTATTCTCTGCATTTTAAGCCCTTATTCTGCTAATTATACTGTACGCAATCTCAAAAAGTGTCTGAAGATTTGGAGAGTTCTTTGCCTGCTTCATAGCACCAATTCCATCATCTATGTAGTGTTTTGCCAATTCCAGTGAATTGTCCACAGCTCCACAGTCCACAAGGAAATTTTTTGCAGCATTGATGCTTTCAATATCTGTTCTGGTTCCCCGTATGACATTCTTTAAATTCACAGTGTCCACGCTTTCCTTTCCCCTTAATGCAAAAATCATCGGAAGTGTCAAGGCACTGTGCTTGAAATCCATGAAGGTCTGCTTTCCTATCAATTCCTCTTTACCCACTATATCCAGTATATCATCTGTGATCTGGAAAGCCATTCCAATATTATAGGCAAATTTGAACATGTTTTTTTGTGTCTCCAAATCTGCGCCAGCTGCAATTGTGGCAGATCTTGCACCAGCACCAAAGAAGTATGCTGTTTTATTGGTGATAATATTCTTGTAGATCGATTCAGTTATATTCAGGTTTCCAAGATTTCTGGACTCAGTAATCTGTCCTTCTGCCAGTTTCCGTGCAGCCATGGCCACAGTGTCGGATACGTCATTGCCGTATTTAGCTCCCAGCCGATAGGCAACTGAAAATAAAAAATCGCCTGTAACAATGGCGTCCTGAATGTTATATTTTTTATGTAATGCTGGCTGGCCCCTTCTTTCCTCAGCTTCGTCAATTATGTCATCATGAATGAGGCTTGCAGAATGCATCAATTCGTACGCAACTGCGAGATCCAGAGCATAAGAAATATCCCTGTCGGTGTTCATTTCATATGCCAGCAGGACTATCAATGGCCTTAATCGCTTACCTCCAGCCCTGATATTGTATAGGGACATCTGTGTCAAATCAGAGTTGTCTGTAATCAGAACCTCTTCAATCCTGCTATTTATCAGGGATAACTTACCACTGAGGTCCATTGAGAGGTTGAGAGTATCACTCATCTTATCAGCCGAGGAGTATTACTTCAATGCAATTTAATCTTATTAAGAAAAAATTTGATTAAATTTGGGTATTACTCCTTCTGAATTGTAATTTCTATAGATGAAACATTGGACTCCCCGCGTTCACCCTCAACCTTTTCAGTGCTTATCCTGATGCTTGAATAAGAGGATTTTGGAAGGAACCTGTTTTTCGTTATTTCAGCAATGTCCACTGCCTTGCTGATTGCTTTTCCCCTTGCTTTTACTGTAATTTTGTCGATATTGCTGTTGAACTGGGTTACTATTGCCAGTACGTAATTCATTGTAGGCTTTTTTCCGACGTAGATTATGTTTTCTTCGGCCATTGCAATCACTTGTGCTATCAATTTAACCTTACTATTTAACACTTTTGAGCGATAAAAGCAGTTATTTGTGCGCAAGTCCGGGAATTGCAATTATTTTATTATTCAAAGAGAAAAAAATAACTTTTAGTTCCTATTTTATTCTTAAATCCTACTTCAGGCGGATAAGAGTCTCAGTATCCAGAACCTGTTCAATGGATCTTATTCGATCCACTATTTCGTTCAGGTATTCAAGATTATGATATTCCACAAGCATGGCCAGATCATTTTTTCCTGATATTTCATAGAAGTTCCCCGGTATTTCTTTAAGTTTTAATAAAACTGTATTCTTCTCAGCATGTGAATATTTGATCAGTATTATGGCCTCACTCTGGCTTTTCCCCAACTGGATTGTAAATTTTCTTATAACTCCTGAATCCACCAGTTTTGAAATTCTTTTCCTGATAGTACCCTCTGAAAGATTCATTATTCTCCCTATTTCAGAATTAGAGAGTCTGGAATTTCTGCTAAGAATATCCAGAATTTGAATATCTCTGGCATCAGATTCATGTCTTGATTTATCGGTAGAGTGCTCCATCAGACCCCTTGTTCTTTTCAGGGATTCCCCTTTTGATGAGTTCCTTGGGTACCTGGTTCAATCTGATTATGTTTTGTGCCTGCAGAATGTAAACCGGAAGACCGGTGTCAGGTTGGTTTCCAGCTTTTAAAATACCCACAATTTCCATCTTTACCTGGATGACAGAACCATCCTCAAGCTTGACTCTTACCCATCTGGGTTCATCTTCTACTTCGAAATTTACTACTTCTGAATTTTCTGGTATCCCGTTGGGCATCATATAAATCAATGATGTAAAATCAATATATATAAGGATAGGTAAAATTTCAGTTGTACCGATAATAACATTTATCTGAATGTAATTAGGATGAAGAATGGAAAATGAAGTGGAAGTTTTCGCCGGTCATAAGGATAATTATGAAGTAAAAGGTTTTTTTGCCAGCGGCGGAATGGGAGATATTTTTGACGCATTAGATTCGAGAGGCAATGAGGTTCTTATAAAGGTACCAAAAAAATTCAATGCAGGAAGAACAGACCCGATGAATATACAGGTATTGAGCGAAATCGAGAACATGAAACTGCTTATTCATCCAAATGTGGTTAAGTATGTAGACAGCGGAACCAGGGGCAATAAGCCATTTCTTGTAATGGAAAAGATTTATGGAACCAGCCTGAAAGAACAGGTTGAAGATGTGGACTACAGTTATGAACTTGCAACCAATGTATGCAAAGGAGTCTTATCTGCACTCAGTTATCTTAGATCAAGAAGGGTTGTTCACAGGGATATCAGCCATTTGAACATTATTCTTTCAGAAGGAATTCCCAAGATCATAGATTTCAGCACATCCATAAGAATTCCTGAGGAAAATGACTTTTACAGGATCAAGGGTAGCAGGATAGGTACAGAGAATTTTTCCGCACCTGAACAGTTGAACGAAGGAACCGTGTATATAGATTCAGACATATATTCACTGGGAGCAGTGACATATTATTCATTGACAGGATTGAAACCTGAGAAGTCCAAGAAAGATCTTAAGCAGATTGAAAGATTCGAAGGCCTTCCTCTTTATTATATAATTAACAACTCCCTTCAGGATAAAAGATCTGACAGGATAAGAGACCTCAATATTTTTGAGCAGAAACTGAACGGGGCATGAAACCAGTCAATAATCTTTAACAACGTATATTTTACCCGTCAAGATAAAATGTAAATTGAAGTGAGTCATATGTGACCTGGGCCCATGGGGTAGCCAGGATATCCTGATGGCCTTCGAAGCCGAAGACCCGGGTTCGAATCCCGGTGGGCCCGTTCCCAATAGGGTTCAAGCACTAATAATAATATATGCCTAATGATTGCGAATTCATGGTTAGAGGAAAGTACGCCCATCTTTTAGATGATGAAGACGTAAAGCGATGGTATGGAAACATTACGGAAGGATCAAGATTAACTGCCGATGTTTCTCTGAGGAGGCTTGGGCTGTTCTGCAGTTTTGTAAAGCATCAGCCAAATGAATTGGCCAATCTTGGTGAAAAGGAAATAAACAACTTGCTTTTGGATTTTGTGAGGGATTTCAGAAACGCCTCTGGGGTGCACTCAGGAACATACATTGAGTCAGTTGTTAAAGGAGTTAGATCATGGCTTTCATTCAATGGAGTAAAGATCTCAAGGAAGATTAAAATATCTGGAACGAACCAGAGACTTACGTTGAAAAACGAAAGGATTCCAACTCAGGATGAGCTCAGGTTGATATTCAAGGCAGCTGATCTTAGAGAAAGGTGCGCATGTTCAATAATGGCGTTCACGGGGATGAGGCCCCAGGTCATGGGCGATTACAGGGGAGATGATGGCCTCAGGATAGGCGACTTTGTGGATGTCAAAATAGGGGAAGGAGGCATAGAGATACTAAAAATGCCAGTCCAGGTAAAGATAAGATCCACTCTTTCCAAGAAAGATAATGAATACTTTACATTCATTGGCCCCGAGGGAATGTCATACATAAAGATGTACCTTGAGAACCGGATGGGGCAAGGGGAGGTCCTTACATATGATACACCAATAATAACACCGGCAAAGAGCGGGATCCGATCAAGTGCCCCTTTCATATCCACGGCGAACGTGGGAGACATGATAAGGAATACCATAAGAAGGGCCGGATTCCAACTAAGGCCTTATGTTTTGAGAAAGTACTTTGACACACAGCTCCTATTTGCAGAATCCAAGGTGCATGAGCTTAGGAGGGATTACCGGGTTTTTTGGATGGGGCATCATGGAGACATGGAGCATGAATACACCCTCAACCATGGCATTCTTCCGGAGACAATCATAGAGAACATGAGGGAGGCTTACTCAAAGGCCCTCAAGTATCTTGAAACTGAGTATGGAGGGATTACAGAGGATCAATATCAGAAAAATGTAACTGAATTCAAGAGGATGGTCCTTCTAACAGTTGGCTTTACAGAAGAGGAGATAGACACTGCTGGGCTTCTTGAGCTTAGTGCAGCCGAACTGGAAGAAAAGATGAAGGAGAAGGCAGCATCAAAAAAAGAGAGGAAGAACCCTCAGAAAATAATTGACATAAGTGAACTCAGGGAATACATCGACCAGGGATGGGAATTCACAGCCATACTTCCGGGCAATAAAGAAGCAATAGTAAAACGTGGAATGGATTGAATCGGCATTAGATTTTTCGCACTCAATCCCAAGATATAATTTTTAACGATCACTAATAAAAAATAGCGTAATTTACTCATTATAATGCTTAGTCTAAGATCAATGCTGAAATTTCAATCACTACCGTCACTACGATCACTTGCGTCACTACCGTCACTACGATCACTATTAAATTTATTAGAATTATGAAACAAGAAATGTTCTTCTTCAAAACAATTGATAAATAATATAGGATCAAAAGGCTACATGCTCGAAATGCAAGAAAATGTCAAGGCGCATCACAGTGATGAAAGAGATGAATGCCAGATTTATTTAGGCCGGAAACGAGTGTGGATGAAAAACAAATGTCTCTTACCTATGATGGAGAGGGTAAAAAATGAATTTGAATAGAAACTACATAAGTAGCGCATAGAGTGATCGCACCCAAAAATGAATCCTATCACTATCAATTCAATGCAGTAATTAACTCTATCAATGTGTTAAAATGATATTTTTTGAAATACTCTTCATTAATCCTGGCATATTCCCAATTCACACCTGTAACTCGGGTAGCATCCCTACACCAAATTTTGATCCTTTCATCTTTGTATTTTACATCCTCGTCCACTTCTCCTTTTGTCTCTAAGACATAGTATTTATCACCAATCATGACTACAAAATCAGGGAAATAATTTCTCAGATTACCATGAGAATTTCTATACTCAACAAAGAAACCAACTTTTGATACAATTTTACAAAAGGCATCGATATCGTCTGCAGCGTTAAGGAATTTTGAGAAATTCACTTCAAAGTCGTTGTCGCATGGAACATAGTTAAAAATGCAATTGTCAGATTGATGGACCTTCTTTGTCCAAACAAATGGTTGTGTATTTGAGAGTTTAATGAAGTCGTATTTTGTTGGTTCTCTCTCTGTGTAAGACAAATTTCTTAAGTTTTCTACAAATAGATTGATTAATTTCTCCTGTATTTCAGGAGTACTCAACTGAAATAATACATGCGGGTCGTTCAAGTCAACCCTCTGATTAAACAGTTTTGTTTCAACATACGACTTCACGAGCGGATAGAAATCGGCGAACACGTTAATTAATTTAAGTTGCTTAAGTATCCTATCCGTGTAATAAGCAATGACACTCTTCGTATCCTGCGGAACTGGAAGATCCCAAACCCTTTCTATTTCCACTGCTTTTGTTACCATATCAACTGCCCGGTACGTTGTTTTGAGTATTTTGTCCCCCAATGAGAACGAAAGCGCTGGTAATTTATCCAATAGTGTCTCATCTATTTGGAATTCCCTCATTACAATTCTTGGGGTCAGTATCGGAATATCTATGTCTTTGGAGATCTTATCCATATCTACATAAATTGTGGTCATGTCAAGCTGAGATCCGACATCAATAGTACCAAATGTCATGTTTTCTTCCTTTTCGAGTTCCTCTATTATCTGCATTAATCCAGGCGGTCCAATAACTTCCAGAACATTTACTGATTGCTTAATATCAGAGTTCTCTTCGGGGAACATCTTTCTGAGACCTCTTCCTATAACCTGCTCTGGAAGAACGTTCCTTTCCGAAGTATATGATCTGAGACCTACAATAACATTTACATTTTTAACGT
>JAKARU010000033.1 GCA_021819225.1 Thermoplasmata archaeon | reverse complement strand
GGGTTTTCAGTGGAACACTCTCGAAGGGGCAGGAACTCTATATTAACGCAGCTGCCGGAAAATTCAAGATTCAAACACTTGCAATGATGGTTGGTCCGGACAGAATCCAGGTCGATTCAATTGCAGCAGGCAATATAGCTGCAGTTATAGGTCTTAAAAGTGCTATTGCAGGATCTACCGTGTCAGTAGCTTCAGACATGGAGCCATTTGAACCTATGACACACTACACTGATCCGGTTGTAACGCTTGCTATTGAGGCAAAACATACATCTGATCTTCCAAAACTTATTGAGGTCCTAAAAACAGTTTCAAAGGCTGATCCATCCATACAGATCAACATAAATCAGGAAACCGGAGAACACCTAATATCTGGTATGGGAGAACTGCATCTGGAAGTCACATTATACAGGATCAAAAACGACTATAAGATAGATGTCTCAACCTCAGACCCTATAGTTGTATACAGGGAAACTGTGGAAAGAGTCGGAGGACCCTTTGAGGGTAAATCCCCAAATAAACATAACAGGTTTTATTTCAAAGTGGAGCCACTTAATGAGGAAGTCGTTGACCTGATAAAGGAAGGCACACTACCTCAGGGAGAAAAATTCAAGGATAAGAAAACGATAATTGAGGTTCTGCAAAAGAACGGCATCGACAGAGATACTGCAAAGGGGATCGTTAGCGTTACAGGAGAAAATATATTCTTTGATGTTACAAAAGGAATCCAGTACCTTGATGAGACCATGGAATTACTCATTGAATCATTCAAGGAAGTTATATCGAAGGGCCCACTTGCAAACGAGGGAGTTACCCACGTGAAAGCATCACTGGTTGATGCAAAGCTCCATGAGGATAGTATTCACAGGGGTCCAGCTCAGGTCATTCCAGCCGGGAGGAATTCGCTTTATGGCGCCATGTGCCAGGGAAAGAGGATTTTAATGGAACCGGTACAGAAGGTTTTCATTAACGTTCCGCAAGAAATAATGGGCTCTGTCACAAATGAGATTCAGCAGAGAAGAGGTGTTGTTGAAGAAATGAACCTTGAAGGTGACGATATGGTAATTGTGGCCAAAGTCCCTGTTTCCGGTATGTTTGGATTTGCTTCGGCAATAAGAAGTGCCACAGGGGGAAAGGTATTGTGGAGTTCAGAAAACTCAGGGTACCAGAAAGTTCCGCCAGAGTTACAGAAAGACGTGGTGGCCAAGATCAGGACCAGGAAGGGGCTTAAACCAGAACCATACGATGAGGCTTACTACTCATCTCTATAATTTTTTATTTTACGAAACAATTCCACTAAATGGTTTTAACTGAAGTTGTTTGTTCAAATTGTGGGTCACTGAGGGAAAATGGTGAGATAACCTGCAATGCTTGTGGATCTCCTTTCATCATCAGGGTGAACTTTGAGTACAGGGAGAAGTTGATTGAAAATTTTCCATATATTTCAAGATATCTGGTAGGCCTGAATTCAGATTCTCCAGTTGAAAATGTCGGGGAAACGCTTATCAAGAGTGTGTTTTACACTCCAACACTTTCTTATAAAGATATAGGAATGAATAATTTATTCTCATATCTTGTGGGAAAGAAAGTGGTTGAGAAGGGCGACCATGTGTCAGAAGATTCGTCAGGTAATGCAGGGGCTTCGTTCGCATTGTTTTGTAAGATGGCTTCCCTGAATTCTGAAGTTTTCGTTTCGAAGACTGCAAATCCCGTCAAGATCAATCAGATAAGATCATATGGAGCTAGGATACACACTGTCGAAGGAAGCAGGGAGGAAGTAGAGATTATGGCAAGGAACTCAGGTTTCTTGTATCTCGGTCATCAGTACTGGCCAGAGTTTTATGACGGTTTCAGAAACATTTCATATGGCATATTCCAGAATATGAGAAATCTTCCAAGCAGGATTTATATCCCATTTTCGACGGGAACCCTCTATCTCGGTATATATATGGGATTCAAGCACCTACTGGACTCTGGAAGGATAATGGAGATTCCAAGACTTATTGCAGTACAGCCCAAGAAGGCCTGTGGTATGTACAACCTGATAAAGGGAACAAACTATCTGAGGGAGAATTCAATTGCGGATGCCCTCACCGGGGTAATCCCATTAAGATCCAGACTGTTGAGAGAAGTTATTTCGAACCACGGTGATGTTGTTATTGTTGAGGAAGGTGACATTATAAAGGCTAGAAATGATCTTCTTCATAGTGGGATCGATACGGAATACAGTTCTGCCATAGCATTTTCTGCTGCAAAGTATGATAAACCTGATCAGGAAAAACTTGTTATCCTAACAGGTCATGGCATTAAGAATAATTTTACATCTTCTCAGGCTTCTGCCTTATGAACAAGTTTTTCCCCATTAAGGGTAATAGAATACGTCAGATGTGTGCCCCCTCTTTTTGCGAGTATCGACACACTGCAGTAGCGTTCAAGGGATAGAGTAACAGCCCTCTTCGCATTTTCGTCTGAAAAATCGCCTTCCATGATGTAATGGATGTTCACATCCTTCAAAGTCTTCGGTTCTAGCTCTTCACGCTCTGCCTCAACCTCGACCTTGTATGATTTTATATTTTTTCGCATTCTTGTAAGGATAAGAACTACATCTGCTGAGGAACATCCTCCCATTGCGTATACAAGAAGTTCAGTTGGAGAGATTCGCGTTGTTCTTTCCAGCAAAGGATCTTTCATTATGAGCGTATCCATGCCCTTCTCATCGCTTACAAAACCGTTTCCGGGCTCATAATGAAAAGATACCTTCATTCTCCTTCGCCCCTGTCAACTCTTTTCAACATGGCGCCAAGCACCTTTAGGGCGTTAAGTATTGCGGTTAGCCCTGCCGCAATTTCCGGATCCTTGAGAACACCCATGAGTCTCAGAAGTGAGAAATTCTCAGGTTTTTTTGCTCCATCAACCATAGATTCCCATAGTTCATCGCTGTTGTACAGAATTGTAGATATACTTTCCTGAGAAGTCTTGCTCGAAACCGATGCCATCAGAGCCACTATCAGATTAATAAGGTTTATTCCTCCTTTGTGGAATTCTGGTTGGTCCGCTGTCTGAATAATCATTGCAGGATTTCCCGGTATAAACTGTTCCGCAAGCTTTTGTATTGCTTCCAGGTCGGCTGAATCCTTCAGCATCTTTACCAGGTTCAGCAGGGCAAGCATACTCTTGTCGTCCTCCATAAGTTCCCTTATTGCCAGTTCAATCTGATCATTTTCACCATTTTCCTTGTTTTCTACCATTTTTTCACCTCAGATAAACCCCATAGCATATGTCCCAAAGAATGACTCATAAGAATACAAAGCCACGAGGTAATCAGTTCTGCTCGGCCTTCCCTCACTAACCTTACCGCTCATATCTATCATTACATCCGAAGCTGACTCCTTTCCCTTCATTATTACTATATCATAGACATAGGAATAAACGTCAGGATCCGGATATCCAGAAACAAGATGAGCTATGCGCGCCGAAATAAAATCAGTCTGGGTTCTGCTAAATTTCCAGTAATTGCTGAAGGTCTTTCCTGCCAGTCCAGTTACGAATACATTATCGAAACCCTTCAGTGTAAGGTCCTTCAGATTGACCTCAATGTTCCCACTGTCAGCCTTCGGCATTGAAGACTTATCGACGAATGATGAATAAGATGATGGTGAAAAGATGATCGGTATATCATATTTTACAGTCTTTCCATCCTGCGCCTGGAGTTCCTTGTTCTTGACATTTATGGAGGTTAGCTTAAAATTCTTGACCACTTCAACTCCATTTTCCTTAAGGGTTTGTTCAATGATATTGTCGAATTCTCCATTTTCCGTTATCGATTCGCCACTGAATAAACATGAAATTTTTATGTCATTTAATGATCCATTCGAGCTGAAATAGCTGATTAGATTCACCGCAAGATTTGCCGAATTCACTGGAGTGAAAGGGGAGCTTTCATCGTGGTAAATAACAACATCACCCTTCTTGAAATTGATGATGTCCTCCTTGAGTGATAATGCACCCTGAAGGGTTTCAATACTTCTGGCATCCTCGTTATAACCCTGAATTTTTGAGGTATCCACATCGAGGTAATCTGCGAGAACAAGAAAATCATATCTTATTAATTTTCCATTTTTTGTGTTGATGGTATTATCCCTCAGATTTAATGTAACCGGTTCGTCATAAATGAACTGAACGCTCATCCTTAACAGGGAGTCGATATTCCTTACTGAACTTCCCTGATCAATTAACGAAACGGGAATGAAGGAATTAGAGTCGGTGAATTCCAATCTTTTATTCTTTCCCATCACGATAACCTCAACGTCTCCCTTCTTTGCCCTCTGAACAATCTTGTTTGCGACCATTACGGCCGATTCCCCATCACCAAGTACGACAACTCTATCAGCAATTTTCAATCTAACACCTCTTTACTCCCTATGTAATTCCCTTTGGAAATTATTTCTTTGTATTATAATTTTTACAAATATCATGAAGTATTTTTGGGTTGCAAAGTTCCTTTCTGATTTTGCCATTATACTAATTCTTGATTTCCTTTGCCCAAAGTTAAATAGATACAATTTAGATTTCTCATCATGATTTATGGAATAAAGGTTCATGGTACTATTAACGCCACCATGCAGGATTTTCTAATTCAGAAAATAAATATGTGCGAGGAAAGCAAACGCGTTAAGGCCATTTTGCTTGATGTTAACTCCAGCGGTGGGAGCGCCTCTGCTTCTGAGATGATATACAACAGGGTGCGTGAATTTTCAGTCAGGAAACCGGTATTTACCATTGTGACGGGAATGGCTACCTCTGGAGCGTATATGATAATAAGTCCCTCTAAAAAAATATTCTCCATAAAAACTGCGGTAATAGGTTCAATAGGAGTCTATTCCATAATGCCGGACATAAGCGGGTTACTTGAAAAGATTGGTGTTCGGATCAGGCAGGAAAGAATGGGAAAATACAAGAATGCCAGCAATCCATTTGAAGCTCCGGATGAGGAAGCGGAAAAATCTCAGAAACAAATTGTGAAGGGGATATATGAAATGTTTCTGAACATGGTAACTGAGAACAGAAAACTGGAAAAGGATCAGGTAAACATCATAAGGGAGAGCGATATATTTTTGGCTGAAAGGGCAGTTGAAATTGGGTTGGTAGACAGGGTAGCTACATTTGAGGAGTCAGTTTCAGAAATAATGAAGACTTTGGGTGAAAAACGGAGGCCCGTCTTTGAAATCCCGAAATCGCCCCTTTTTTATAGAGTTCTGGATAGATTTGTTTGAAAGGGAGATTTTAGACGTGGATTTTTCTACTTGAATTTGCTTGTGTCACCGCAGAATACGTCCCCGAGGATCGACGCGATACCGACAGGATGCTTAACGGATTAGCGGAATCCTGAGATTTAAAAGCCTTGCCTGGATATAACAGTAGATCTTATGTGCCAATGCCATCTATCATGGAAACAAATAGATCATATTCACAGAAAAGTGCTTAACATCAGGTAATCTCTAATTCCCATATGTTCATTCTATACTTGGAGAATGAAAGATAGTACCCCTGGCTAAATTCCCAGAGAAATATCTTCCATGAATAATTATAATGCTTTATCCACGACGGATTTTAATATTCGTAAATTCCGTTTAACTTCGATGCTAATTTTTAATAAATGGTTTTCAATTACTATATGATGGATAGCAAGATCAACATAGTAGATAAACAGAAAGATTCAATCACGTTTGAGATCATGAATTATGATAATACACTTCTTAGGCCACTTGTGGAGGAGATTCTTAAGGATGAGCAGGTTACTGAGTCGAGGTATTTCATAAAGCATCCAGTGATAGATAATCCCCGGGTATATGTCAGGGTAAAATCTGGAAAACCTCAGGCTGCAGTCAAAAGATCTATCAAGAGGCTCAGCAGGGTTTTTGAAACACTTTCTAGTGAACTTAACAAGGAACTCAAGAAGATAGACGATGATGAAACAGCGCTGGAAGCTAAACAGAATTGAAGGCAAAAGATAAATTTGGTTCAGGATTTTTTAGTTGAACAGTTCAGGGATATTTCTGATTTCACTGAGGAAGATGTAAGGTCCACCATTTGCCTCAGTGAACAGGGCTTTGCAGACAGTCTTGATGATTATCTATATCTTGTGAAATCTGATGAGGCACAGATCAGGAAACTTGCATTCCTGAAAAGGTACGCAAGGTTTCTTTGTGAGATCGAGACTATTGATCAGTTGGCCGGCGTAACTTTACCAGATGGCCGGTTCTATGTCAGAATCGTGGATCATAATGGGTGCCACGGAACAGAAGATGAGAAACTGGCAGGGCAGCTTTTGAAAGGAAAAGGGAGAATCTCCTTCAGCGAACCTGATTTTGTCGTACTCCTGTATCATGCAGATAAATGGTATGTTGGAATTCACAAAGAAAACATGACACACGATGATTCTAATGACAGGAGAGCTCCCATGAGACCTTACTTCACGCCAGTTTCCATGGATCCGAGGTATGCATCATTTCTGGTCAATATGGGATATTTCAAGGCGGGGTCCAGGCTTCTTGACCCTTTTTGCGGAAGCTCGGGAATCCTTATAGAAGCTGCAATGAAAGGCTATTCAGTCACCGGATTCGACATTGTGAATGAAATGGTAGTGGGATCGAGAGTGAACCTGAAATTCTTTGGCGTGAAGGAATTTGACATAAGACGGCAGGATTTCTTGACATATGAACCCGATGGAACATTCGATGGAATTGTTACCGATTTCCCCTATGGTAGGAGTTCAAAAATGACTCACGATTTTGAGCACCTTTATCGTGAAGGTGCAAAGAAAATGGCCGAGATCCTTTTACCGGGATACAGGGCCTGCATTGTAACAGACAGAGAGGAAAACATAACATATTTCGATGAATACTTCAGGATTGACAAAATCGTGAGGCAGCGCATACACAGATCACTTACCAGGCACTTTATAAGACTCATAAGAAAATGAGATTTATAGATTGAAAAACCGTTCTATAATATTCAGGACTGTTTCACTGTCCAGTCCATGATCAGCTGCAACTTTCTCAGGATCAAGCCCCTCAATATAATCCATGAGAATGTCACGAATTATACTGTCCCTTGTTCGCGTTATTATTTCTCTTTTGAGTGAGTTTATTATGCTGTTTTTCTTCTCCAATAGTTCCTTTCTGGCACGCATGAGATCGTCAAGTTTTTTTTCAACCTCAAACAGGGAATTTATGGTGCCTTTTTCCCCGATTTCTGTGTTAGACGGCAATGGGAGATCATATTTCTTGATGTCGATAAAGGATGGAGCATAATCTATGACTATGCTTGAAAATCCAGTGGGCATGTAGATTTTTCGTGGAGGACCAAAGCTGTTCTGATTCTGCTCTGCAAGGAAAATCAGATTTGCCTTTTGCAGAACATCAAGCTGCTTATTTATTGCCTGCTGTGAAACACCAAGACTTTTGCTTATTTCAAGTGCGTATGAAGATTCCAGAAGAAGCCTCCTGAGGATGGCCCTTCTGGTACTGTTCTCGAGAACCCCCAGGATATCATCTATATCTGTCATCTTATTCAATCTTCACTGATTTTCCGCCTTCTTTCCTGTCCTTTGCCAGATCTACTGTCAGATCCAGAATCCCATTGGAGAATTTGGCTTTTGCAGTCTCAGGCTTAATCTGTTCAGTCATGTCAATGCTCTTGTAATATTTTCTCTGTGAATTCTGAACGTTTATGGTGACATTCTCCTCGGAAACCTTCAGGTCTATGTCATCCCTGGACACACCAGGTAGCTCGAAAGTTACATAAGCATGCTGATCATCGTAGTTAATGTCTGTAAGCGGTTCTCTTGCAGATGACTCCTGCTGATTGCCTATGGCAGGTCTTGTGGGTACGTTTCCAAACTCCTGGAAATTGGGTTTACCGTCTGGACCAACTTT